>SKPR01000224.1 GCA_007119455.1 Candidatus Brevefilum sp.
CTGGAAAGATCTTCTTCGAGCAGGTTCAAGGCAGTTTGCATCCGTTCTGCGGCTTCTCGTAGTGTGTCTTTGATCATAATCTACCTCCTTCAAGTTCGGCTGTCCCTTAACGTCAATACAAAAGAATTATAACCCAGTCTCAATCCGGGTACATAGATGGTTTAGATTATTGGGGGTGGGGGAATTGCTAATCCGGGCAGTTTCGACAGAATTTATGAATCACCATCGCAATCAGGTAGGTAATTCCGGAGAGTAAGATGATGGTTGCTCCCGAGGTGAGGTTCAAGAAAAATGAGAGAATCAGGCCGCCGGTGGTGAAGACCAGGCTGAGTCCGGTCGCCAGCCACATGATATGTTTCATATGTTTCAAAAAAAGCGATCCGATTGCAGCAGGAACAGTCAATAAGGCAATGATCATGATCAGGCCGACCAGGCGCATCAAGATCACAACAGCCAGACCGATCATGGCGACCAGGATCACATAAAGCAGGTCAACAGGCAGGTTACGTACCCGGGCGAAGGTTTCATCAAAGGCGGTCGCCTGCAATTCTTTATAAAACAGGACGACCATGGTAATGATCAGGACATTAACTCCCAGCATCAGCCAGAGGTCAGTGCGGGTAACGGCCAGGATACTGCCAAATAGATAACTCATCAGGTCAGCTTTATAACCCGGTGTCAGATCGGTAAAGATGATGCCGATGGCCATACCGATCGCCCACATCACGCCGATCAGGGTATCTTGGCGCTGGTGGGTTTGCCGTTGGACGTAACCCATTAAGAAGGATGCTATCAGACTGAATGAAATTGCGCCCAGGACGGGGTTGACACCAAAATAAAAAGCCAGGCCCACACCGCCGTAGGCCGCATGGGCCACACCGCCCGATATAAAGACCATGCGTTTCAAGACAACCAGCGTCCCGATCATTCCGCAGGCCAGGCTGACCAACACACCGGCCATGAGCGCATTCCGCATAAAACCGTAGTTCAGTATGACGCTCACTGATGTCCCCTCTCATGATTCGCAAGAACCCGATGCGGCAGGCCGTGGGCGATCAGATCCACCGGGCAGTTATAGCCTATTTGAAGCATCTCCGGGGTAACTTCTTTTTCACCGTGGTAATGAAGCTGGCGGTTAAGGCATCCGATGGTTTTGACATAGGTTGAAATCACATTTAGATCATGGGAAACGAGCAAAATGGTCACCCCTTGCTGGTTGATCTCTTTTAACAAATCGTAGATATGCGTCCGGGCTTCAAAATCAACGCTGATGGTAGGTTCATCCAGCAGCAGGATTTTGGGCTCGGTTGCCAGAGCGCGGGCGATGTAGACCCGCTGGCGCTGACCGCCTGAAAGCTCGCGCAGCGATCGGTCTTTGTGTTTGAGCATATCCACTTTTTCAAGTTGTTCATCAACGATCGTGTCGTCTTCCTTGGAATAAGGTTTGAACAGGTGTTTTACACTTAACCGGCCCATTCTGACCACATCATGCACGATGATAGGAAAATCCGTGTCGAAGACGGCGAATTGCGGCACATAGCCGACCTGGCTCCTGCCCTGCTGGGGCGATTGCCCCATCAGCCTGACAAGGCCTTTTTTCGGGGGCAGCAACCCCAGGATGACTTTCAGCAGGGTTGTTTTACCGCCGCCGTTGGGGCCGATCAGACCGATAAAATCGCCGTCTTCGAGGTTGAGGCTGATATCATCCAGCACCGTTTCACCGTTGTAACCGGCATACAGATGGGTTATTTCGACCAGGGGCTGGTTGCCCGAAGGGTTATTTTGCATGGCATACTCGCTTTGAAAGGTTAATCTTGATTATACCGGCCACCGACTCAGTCGCTCAGCGCCTGGGCAAAAGCTGCAGCTACTTTTTCAAGGTTTGCCAGCCAGTCTCTGGCCAGGGGATCCGCCATAGCGACTTCTGCATTGATCTCCTGGGCGATGGCGTTTACATTGGCCGGGCTGAAGGCAGGCTGCACAAAGATCACTTTGATGTCTTCTTCGCGTGCTGTATCAATGATCTCCGCCAGTTGTCTGGCGCTTGGCTCCTGTCCGCTGACTTCAATCGCGATTTGTTCGAGATTGTATGCTTCAGCGAAATAACCCCAGGCAGGGTGGAAGACCATGAATGTGCGTTTCTCAAGACCTTCCAGGGTGCGCTCGATTCGAGCATCCAGGTCATCAATTTCAGCAATCAGCGCGTCGTAATTGGCCTGAAAAAAGTCAGCCTGGTCTGGCATCAGCTCTATCAGTGCGTTGAGAATATTTGTCGCAATGGCTTTGCCATTCTGGGGTGTTAGCCAGACATGGGGGTCGAAACCATAGCCGTGGTCATGGCTGTGGTCTTCATCGTGGTGGTCGTTGTCATGATGGATATCCTCGTCGTGATGGTCATCATTATGAACATCATCATGGTGGTCATCCTCATGAATATCATCATCATGATGATCATCGTATTCATCATGATCATGGGTATGGGGTTCCGTCAATTCGATGCGCTGGATTCCCTCAGCGCTGTCGACAAAAACCAGCTCAGGGTTGACGTCCCTGAAGCGTGGAATCCAGGCTTCTTCGTATTCGGTGCCAATGGTAAAAAAGAGATCGGAGTCAGATAATGCCCGCATTTGCTCTGGTCGGGGTTCATAAGTGTGGGGATCGTCACCAGGGCCGACCATGATGTTAACTTCAACCGTTTCTCCGGTGATGCGATCCACAAAATATGCCTGCGGGGGAATGCTGACTGTCACCAGGAGGTTGCTTTCATCTGCAGTTTCTGGTTGCGGTCCGGGTTGGCAGGCTGACACAGCCATGGTCAGGATAACCGTCAGGGCGGTCAGCAGAAAGACGGGGTGAATACTTTTGTATTTGTGGTTCATGAATAAAACTCCTTTAATTTTGGCAATCAGGACAAAGGCCGTAGAGTTGCAAGAGATGTTCATCCACTGTGAAGCCTGTTTCATGCTGGAGTTGTTCCAGCAGGGGTATCAGGTTGTCCGTACCGGTAAATTCCACCGCGCGGTCGCAGGTTCGGCAGACCAGGTGATGATGATGCCCGGGAGAAGCCAGGACATAGCCCTCGCATGAATCCTGGCCATGTACGCGTCGGACCAGGCCCATGGTGGTTAACAGCTCCAGGGTGCGGTAGACGCTGACCAGGCCGATATCAGCCTGATTTTCGATCGCATGCTGATGGATAGCCTGGGGTGAGAGGGGAACAGTCGCCCTCTCGAGGATGGTCATGACCACCTGGCGTGGTTTGGTTAATCTAAGGCCCTTTTGGTTGAGTTTGTCTTGCAAATCCATTTTTGTCCTTATTGAAAAAGATTTTCAATAAGGATTTTAGCCGATTGAGATAAGAGAGTCAAGGCTTTGGGATTTTATTTATCGGATTGTTGATCAGGGTGACATCAAACGAAGTCCCCGCTTAAAACGCAAACACCCCCGGCCGGCGTATACCAGGGGTGAAAGAAAATTTCCAGGTTAGGTGTGTGACGGTCTGTCACGCAGGCCGATTATAACATGTTTTTTTATCAGTGTGTGGAATTAAGTATTATCTGTCAGGGCAAAGGTAAACCGTCCTGATGGGACCGTTGAATAGGCTTAGGTGTTAATCTTGATGTCATCAATTCTCCGGGGTTGGTCTGGCGCTGGTTTACAGGCGTGCTTATGAATTTCGTTCTCTGTTAAGGGCAACCATCCCGGGCTGGTACACTGAGTTATGAAAAAGACTGAGGCACCCTCTCAGCATTAACCATCTCGTAACCTGAGGGTTCGAAATCCGATGGATTTCACGCAAAGTATTTTGTGAAGAACTGGCAAAGGACAAATTATGGAATTAATTAGTTTGTTTTTATCATGATAATATAAGCACCAATGATTCCAACGTTGCGAGAGTTCGCGATCACTCACATCGAGTGATAGACGGAGTTTTTTCTGCATGGATCGTATTCTGAGATTTTTAAAGAGCAAACGCTTTATCTATTCATTGGCAACAGCATTGGCCTATGGGGCTATTTATCTGATTAGCGAACGTTTTTTCTTCATAGGTCGCGAATATCACCTTTATACCCCTGATTGGACAGCGAAAAATATTCTCTGGATTGCTTGCATAATTTCATGCATCCCGGGCCTTTTTGGGTGGTATCGATTCAGTCTGATTACTTTATTGGGCTATATCTCAGGTGTGGTTTTAGGTGAAATATTTGGTCCAACCATGCGAATACTGGACCCAGGTTTGCCGCCAATGCCAGTTCATGATGGATGGATAATCAGCATAATCACATTTTTAACAGCTTGTCTCATCGGTATTGTTTACGAGCGTTATTTAGATAAGCATACCCGTCAGGCCTGATTGTGTTGATCTTCACGTGTTGCAAAAAAAGGGGCACTAAAAACCAATTTCCTGGATATTTTTCTGGTTAGAAAGTAATTAAATATAGAAAGAATCATAATTACTGATTACGGAAACCGATCCATAACCCCCTGACGCCAGATGATATTGCCATACCGCAGAAAACAAAGCCGATGATAAATTCTTTCGGTATTGGCGGCCCTCCGGGTGCCAGTCCCGTATCAGCAGCATACCCTTAAAAACAAAGAGCTCCTCGACCTGGACTCGAACCAGGAACCTAGCGGTTAACAGCCGCTCGCTCTGCCAATTGAGCTATCGAGGAAAGCAGAGGTTATTATACGGAAAAGCATGACGGGTGTCAAGCAGGGCGGCTATTGGTTTTATGGTTGATGAACTCGGAATTCAACTCAACCCGGACCACCGCTGTTGACATCCTCAATGATCGATTTTGCCAGGTTATTTAATACCTGTTGCTTCTCATTATCCAAATCGCTTTTGCTGGCGCGCCAGTAAATGTCTAATAACTCAGTTACGCTCATTGAACCGGTGGTGCGCCCTTCTGGCAGCCGTACCCGGGCTTCCATTTGAGGGCGTTTGACCAGATGGAACTCAAAAGCTGGATCAGCCATGGTCCGCAAAGCTGTTTCGTCGATCAAAGATTCCCATTCACGGGGGTATTCGATCACCAGGCGGACAATGGCGTCCTGCAGTTCCTGTTGTGGCGGTAGTTGGGATTGTAATTTCTGATTGATGCCCTGGTCGGATTCCAGTTTAACCCGAATATCGATGAACTTCCGGATATTCTTCAGTTCTCGCCAGGTAACTTTCGTTTGACCCCGGGTGATTTCAGCGATAACAAAAAATTTTTGGTCTGCTGCTTCACCGAAGTC
>SKPR01000130.1 GCA_007119455.1 Candidatus Brevefilum sp.
AAAAAGTTTCCGGTTCAATGAGCGCTTTCAAGGCTTCGATGGTTTTTTGACGCATGTCAGGGTCGTTTAATGTAAAACCGGTCAGATGACCGCTGCCCAACATCAAATCGAAATCATATAACTTGGTGAAGGAGTCTAACTGCTCGTCCAGTGGCCCGAAGACGGTATCTTCCGGGTCATCAAATAAGACCAGAATATGCGGGCATTCCAGCGGTGCTCTATCTCGAATGCGGATGCGTGGTGGCAACCGGTCAATGATCGTACCCTCAGTGGCGCGGATCAGTGTCTGAGATCCTTTGTTGTAATCATAGTGCTCCAGATCAAGGCAAACCATCAGTCCACGTCGTGTTTGCCCAGCGACTGTGCGTAAGACATACACAAAATCGTTAATCTGTCTGAATATGCCCGATTGAAGGTAGTCGTTCATATGGGCATGCGTGCTCTTAATAAGACTCTCTTCTTTTGGTGTATCGAGATAAACCTCTGGAAGGATCATGTGAAAGGTTGATGGAGAATCGCCAACAATTTCAGCGACCTCTTGCCAGTATTCAGGCTCTGATGTGAACTGATCGCAGGCGATCACGGCCCATTTATGGAAATCAATTGTTGATTTGGGAAGATAAACATCAGGGATTTTGAGGCCAATATCCTCTACTTTACGCATTGGGCAGTCCTTTCGTGGTAAGTCTTCAGGGTATTATTTTATCTGAAAATCGTGATATTTGTGTAAACCCCTTGCTCTGATCAGGGCAATCGCAGAGTAAGAGAAAAATCTTAACTGAAAATCTGAGACTTCTCCAATCATCGAGACCCACATTAAAAGTTGAATTAAATGCCTTCGCCTTGAGGAGAAGGTGGTGCGCAGCACCGGATGAGGTGGTTAACTAGAATAAATAATTGATTTGGTTCGTAACAAATGTGTTTGCAATTGCCCTGTTGCCCCGATGTGCTGACTTGATTAAATCCGACAACAAAAAAGGCCGCCAACACATGGCAGCCTTTTTAAATCCATAGTTATGGTGTTGAAATAGTTCTGTTAATCCTTAAGAAGTTCGGGGTCAACACCTGCTACATAAGCCACGCCAACGGCACCAGGACCAACATGAGTGCCGATAACCGGACTAAGATCTGCGCTCATGAAATCATCCGGTGAGAATTTTTCCTTAACCTGATCCATCAATTGGCCCATTGATTTTTCAGCAGCGGCGCCTACCACACCGATCATATTGATGGGTGATTGGCCTTCCGTGTCTTTTTCTAAGAGCTCAATCAGGCGAGCGTGAGCGCGCTTGGAGGTACGAACTTTCTCAAGGGCTTCCACTTTCCCTTCTACAAGGTAGAGGATGGGTTTCAGGTTGAGAGCAGTTCCAAGGAAGCGTGATGCGCCGCCAATGCGACCACCGCGATGAAGAAATTCAAGTGTGTCCACGCCAAAAAAGATCTGGCTGTGATCTCTAATCGTTTCAACTATATTTTTACATGTTTCCAGAGATTCGCCCCGGTTTGCAGCCTTGGCAGCAGATAAGGCCATGTAGGCCAAAGGCAGTGAGCTGGTTTTGGAATCCACGAGTTCGATGTTGGCTTCCGGGAGCATCTTTTTTGCCTGGGTGGCAGAATCCAATGTCCCTGAAAGGGCAGATGATATCACGACAGTCAGAATCTCATAGCCCTCAGAATGCAATTTTTCAAAAACATCTGCGAAGGCCTGGATGGTCGGTTGGGAGGTGGTAGGCATGGTTTTGGCTGTCGATAACCGTTCGTAAAATTCGTCCGGCGTGATGTCAATATTGTCCCGCAGGGTTTCCTCACCCCAGATAACCACCAGGGGGACGACGGTGATATTGTGTTCTGAGACGAGTTCCTCAGAAAGATAGGCGGTTGAGTCAGTGACGATAGCAACTTTTGGCATAATAGCTTCCTTTCAAAAAATAGGTTTAGGTTTAAAAAGCTTAAAGAGTCATTGTTAATCATAACCCAAAGACTCGAAAAACGTTGCGAAATTGCTGATAATCTGACATAATTAATCCAAATCATCATTTGATATAATGAAGCAAACCAGGATAACCCCTTGACCGGATTCGGGTTAGACGCTAAAATCACAACCTGATTGTGCAATAATTAGAAAGAACTCATTATTAATTGTGTTTGAAAATCTAACTGAACGATTAACCGAAATTTTTGAAGATCTACGCCGGCATGGCCGGCTTTCTGAGTCTGATGTGGATGATGCCATGCGGGAAGTCCGTATGGCATTGCTTGAAGCGGATGTCCATTACAGCGTGGTTAAAAGCTTTACCAAACGCGTGAAAGAACGTGCAATTGGGCAGGAAATTTCCAAAGCACTCAACCCGGCTCAGCAGGTGATAAAAATCGTCAATCAGGAACTGATTGCCACCCTGGGAGAACCAAGCGCTTTAAATTTAAAAGGCGAACGCCCGCATGTGATTATGCTGGTTGGTTTACAGGGCTCAGGTAAAACGACGGCCGCGGCAAAACTTGCCAAACAACTGCGCGGTCAGGGTGAACGGGTTATGCTGGTTGCAGCAGACCCATACCGCCCGGCAGCCGTCCAACAACTTCAAACATTGGGCGAGCTCATCGACGTTCCTGTGTTTTATAAAGAGGGTATTGCACCACCCAAACTGGCTGATCAGGCCTATCAATCCGCACGCAAAGCCGGGACTGGTATCATGATTCTGGATACAGCCGGTCGCTCGCAAATGGATGCGGAGTTAATGGATGAGCTGAGCGCGATCGATAAGAAGATAAACATCCATGAAATTTTACTGGTAGTTGATGCCATGATCGGACAGGAAGCATTGAATGTGGCCCAGGGCTTTCGCCAGGAAATGCCCGTCTCGGGTTTGTTCATGACCAAGATCGATGGCGATGCTCGGGGTGGGGCTGCAATTTCCATTCGCGAGGTAACCGGAGTCCCTATTAAATTCCTGGGGGTCGGTGAATCTGTGGATGCCATTGAGGAGTATAATCCCGATAGGTTGGCTTCACGGATCCTGGGTATGGGCGACATGCTTGGCCTGATCCAAAAAGCAGAAGCTGCATTTGATCAACAAGAGGCTGAAGAACAGGCCGAAAAGCTCATGCGGGGTGAGTTTTCACTGGAAGACTTTGCCAAGCAATTAAAACAAATGCGAAAAATGGGTCCCATGGGCCAGATTATGGAAATGCTTCCAGGTCAGATGGGACAGGTCGCCCGGCAGGTTGACCCCAGGGAGGCCGAAGATCAGCTTAAGCAAATTGAAGCGGTGATCAATTCGATGACCATCGAGGAACGCCGCAACCCTAAACTATTGAATGCCAGTCGCAGACGCAGAATTGCGCGTGGTTCTGGTCTGGATGTCCAGATGGTCAACCAGGTCATGAAACGGTTTCGAGAGACCCAGCGACTGATTAAAACCTTACAGAAATCGGGCGGCAAAGGTTTAGGCCGTTTGATGGGATAGCCAGAGGAGAAGAAAGGTCAGCGTTTCCTTCAACGCTCTCTCAAACCTTTTTGCTGAATCAGGCTGATTAAAAAATTGAAAATAAAAGAGATCTATAAAGAGGAGCATTAATTCGATGGTACGTATTCGTTTACGCCGGGTTGGATCCCGGAATCAGGCAAGTTATCGCGTTGTGGTTGCTGATAAAGAGAGCCCACGTGATGGTCGGTTTTTGGAAGTGGTTGGCCATTATAACCCTCGCACAGAACCCTCCACAATCGTCTTGAAAGACGACCGTGTTTACTATTGGTTGAGCGTTGGCGCCCAACCAACGGAAGCTGTAGACGGATTATTCAAACAGACTGAATTGTGGTCGCGCTATGAGCGCTTTAAAGAGGGCGAAGATGTGGAAGCTCTGGTTGAAGAGGCCAATCAGGTTTACCAAAATCGGGTGACTGACCCGCGCACAAACCCATAGTCATTCACAGTCAGAAAGTAATGAGGCACAAATGAAAGGTGAAAACTTGCAAGGTTTGGTTGAGTTTGTTGCTCAATCACTGGTGGATCGACCGGGTGAGGTCAGTGTTGAAAAACGCCAACATGGAAATACCGTAAACCTGGAACTACACGTTGCTAAACAAGATATGGGGCGTGTAATTGGCAAAAGCGGACGTGTTGCCAATTCGATCCGTACATTGCTTAAAGTTGCAGCAGCCCGAGAAGGTTCCCGGGTTAATCTGGATATTGCTGAACCCCGTTAATTCACAACATAAAAGAACATGCCTCAAAATGATGAAATGGATGCAGGCTCGGAACGTCAAGCCGAGCCTGCCTATCTTGTTCTAGGTAAATTACGACGTGCCCATGGCGTCCGGGGGGAAATCCCGATGGAAGTCTATACCCACATGTTGGAATTGCTGCTGCCTGATCAGGTGGTCTATATTGGTGAAAGCTATCAGCCCTTCACGATTGAGAGCATCAGGTGGAAAAACGAATTGTTGCTGTTGAAATTCAACAACATTGATGACCGGACAGTCGTTTCAAATTTAACCAACGAGTTGTTATACATCAAAACTGAACAGCTTCCGGTCTTATCGGAAGATGAGCTTTACTACCATGAAATCATCGGTTTGGATGTTCATGAAGAGGATGGACGTCAACTGGGTGTGTTAGTTAGCATTCTTGAGACCGGGGCAAACGATGTTTACCTGGTCAGGGATGAGGCCGGCAACGAGATATTAATCCCTGCTATTGAAGATGTGATACTGGAAATCGATCTGGATCGGAATCTGATGATTGTGGCCAGATTAGAATGGTATGGTGAGGGTGATTGATGACGGATGATAAGAAGTATTGGATTGGTTTTAACCTGGTCAGGGGGATTGGCGCGGTCCGTTTTCAACAAATCCTGGCTCATTTTGGTGACCTGTCTCTAGCCTGGGAGGCACCCGAAGAAGCTTATCATACAATTGGTCTCCCGAAGCGGGCATTGAAGAATTTTTTGGCTTTGCGCAGGGAGATTGACCTGGATCAGATTTGTGATTCGATCTCTAGACAAGATGTACACGTAATGACATTATTAGATGAGGATTACCCTCGTCTTCTGAAGGAAATTGACCAGCCACCGCCTGTATTATATATCAAGGGAAATCTAACTCCGGATGATGAATTTGCGATTGCCATGGTCGGGACCAGACGGGTAACAGCCTATGGACAGCAAATCGCACGAGATGTCAGTATTTATCTGGCTGGGCATGGGCTGACGGTCGTGAGTGGGTTAGCGCGTGGT
>SKPR01000025.1 GCA_007119455.1 Candidatus Brevefilum sp.
AAACTTCAACAGTATAATCAGGTCCATGAATAATTCACCTCTGTATCGTGTGGTGACCCTGTCCGACTGTATGGGTGATCCGGCCACCGTGGCCTGGATGCTGTCTGCCGGCGTCAACCTGCCTGATACCATCCCGCCCGGACGGTATCCCACACCGAATGAACTGCAAACCATCCTGGATACCATCCCCGGCTTACAGGTCCACTTCACCATCACCCCGGCGGTGTGGGTGGCTGATCTGATCAGCCGGAAGGATATCACCTGGGCGACCCTGGCGGTCAGGGATTATTCCGGTGACCCGGAACAGCCTCACCATTTTATATTTCAGGGCGGTTGGGATGAGGTGATCTTGCTGGTCTGTGCTGAACTGGTTAAAATTTGCGGCCCCCTGGTCTTATTGCACGACTCCGGCGCGCCACCTGCGCTTGTCTTATAATATCAAGTCACCTTTGGGTGCAGGCCTTATTGAGGCACCCTTTGAGCCAAGGTCGCCTTTTCAAGTTTCATCTGCTGAGGCAAGCGTAAAGTCACGAATTTAGTTTTATCCAACGTCACCGGGTGATCATCACACCTTCCAGCCTGTTTGAGTCCCTTCTCCTTGCAGGAAGGGAACTTTTGATGATGGGATGATGTTTTCAACCGAATAATCTGGAAAACAATTTACAAACGTTACGATTGCCCTGACAATCTAATGAGTCGGTTTGACAGCCTGCATCCATACAGATATACTTTTATGTCGAAAGTTGCATATGAAATTCGGAGGTAAATTTGAAAACAGCTTTGATCACAGGCATCACCGGGCAGGATGGATCCTACCTGGCTGAATTGCTTTTACATAAAGGGTATGAAGTCCATGGGCTTATCCGCAGGGCCAGTACATTTAACACCCGGCGAATTGACCATATCTATCGCGATCCCCATGGCAACGGTGGCAAGGTCAATTTGTTCCTGCATTATGGCGACGTGGCCGCACCTGACAGCCTGCTGGATGTCATCTATAATGTCAAACCGGATGAGGTCTACCACCTGGCCGCTCAGAGCCATGTGCGGGTGAGTTTTGATATGCCGGAATATACGGGTGATGTGACCGGCCTGGGTACGACTCGCATACTTGAGGCCATCCGCAAAGGTGGGATGAAATCTCGTTTTTACCAGGCCTCTTCGAGCGAATTGTACGGCAATTCAAAGCCGCCACAAAACGAAAACACACCTTTCCAACCACGCAGCCCCTATGCTGCTGCCAAGCTCTATGCTTACTGGATAACTCAAAATTACCGCGAGGGTTACGGGATGTTTTCCGTTAATGGTATCCTGTTCAATCATGAATCCCCCCGCCGTGGTGAGACTTTTGTGACTCGCAAGATCACACAGGCCCTGGCCAATATCCGTGCCGGGAACCAGAAGTATCTGTACCTGGGCAACCTTCAGTCCCGCCGGGATTGGGGTTATGCGCCCGAGTACGTGGAGATGATGCATCTGATGCTGCAACAGGAGGATCCGGAAGATTATGTTGTCGGCACAGGTGAAGCACACACCATTGAAGAATTCCTCGATGAAGCCTTTGGCTATGTGGGAATGGACTGGCACGATGTGGTTCGGATTGACCCGCGTTACTACCGCCCGACTGAGGTGGATTATCTGGAAGCCGACACCAGCAAAGCCAAACAGAAACTTGATTGGGAACCGAAGATCACATTCAACGAGTTGGTACGGATTATGGTCGATGCTGATCTCGAACTCGTCGGTCTGGAATCCCCCGGTGAAGGTAAGAAGATCATCGATGAGAGGTTTTCTGGCTGGCATCGCTGGGAAGATCAGGTTGTCTCCATGGGGCGGTGAGTGTCTGTTTGGAATTATGTTGTATTTCAGGCATCTTTTAGCTATAATGTAGATCAACTAACAGCGGAAGAGTAACCCCTTATAACCTGACAGAGACGGATCGCCTTTGGCTGAGAGCGTCCACAGTTCATGTAAGGGATGAAGTCACCGCTGGTAATTGCCGAAGAAAACCGCGTGGTGAGTAGAACGGCACGGGAGCGCCCGTTATAACGCAGCCGGATAATCGTCCGGGTTGAGTGCGTTGCTTAAAGCAGCGAATTGAGGTGGTACCGCGGAAGAATGGCCTTTCGTCCTCTGGATGGAAGGTTTTTAGTTTTAAGACTGGTTGTGAGGACAGAATGGAAAAACACTTTATGCCAGAAAATCGAAATCGTGGTGTAAATCAATCCACTAATGGAAACCTTAGCATTAATTACAGGACATTTTTGAATTAGAGTCCTTAACAGTGAGGGTTTAATGTATCTGTTTTTTGAAAATAAAAGAATTGATTATGCAACATCTTTTCTGTAAAATAGGTCACAGATCCTCTCTTTGAAAATAATTACTCAGAATCCATCTGTAAATACAATCTTCCGAATTCCCATTCTTCTCCAATCTCCATCAGAATAGCTGAAACTAAGCGCAGACAAGAACTCTCATTCGGAAATACGCGTGCAACCCTGGTCCGACGTTTGATTTCCTGGCTGACCCTCTCCAAGCAATTGGAAGTTCGAATTCGTTTCCAGTGTGCAACTGGAAAAGCAAAGAAAGAGAAACCTTCAGGAAGATTGACCTCCATCCAGTCAGCCAATCTGGGAGCGATCTGAGCATATTTTTCAACTGTTTCTGCCAGATACATCTCTGCTTTCTCTCTGCTTGGCGCATTGAAGATCATCCGGATGTCTTCAGCAACTTGCTTCTGCATGGATTTACGAGGCACATAGCTTTGTGCATTTTGCTGCAAATGAAACAAGCATCGCTGCCAAAGTATCCCAGTTAAGAAAGCCTTGCGTGCAGCTTTTAATCCGGCATGGTCATCACTTACGATGAGCTGTACACCGGAAAGACCACGTGCAATCAGACTTTCCAAAAAGGTTCGCCAATGCTCTTCTGCCTCACTTAGAGACAAAGAAACGCCTAAAATGATGCGTTTCCCATCACTTTTGACCCCACTTGCGATCAAAATGGCTGCATCCCGCACGCAACCGCTTTGTCGGACCTTCTCATAGCGTGCATCCAAAAACAGGTAAGGGGTCTCTCCCAGTGGTCGATTGCGCCAGGCATCCAGCTCTTCATCAAGCATCTTTGCTGTCCGGCTGACCTGCGTTGCGCTGATGTTTGTGCCACATAATTGCTCTGTGATAGCTGCCACTTTTCTGGTGCTTACACCTTGAACATACATTTCGGCCAAGGCTAACAATAATGCTCGCTCGCTACGCAACCCTTTCTCGAGGGCGTGCGGATAGAAATTACCTTCTCGCACCTGTGGGATCGCAAAGGTCACTTTGCCCACCCTGGTGTTGACGGTCTTTGGCTTGTAGCCATTGGCATACCCAGTTCTATCTTCGCTTCGTTCATAAGCCCGGGCATTGAGAAAGTTCTCTCTTTCAAACTGCATGGCTTGGTTAACCATTAACCGGATCATCTCAGACAATCCTTCTAAGCCATTCTCTTGGACAAGTTCCAAATATTCTTTTGGTAAAGTACAATTGTTGTCGTAGATCATGGTTTCACTCCTTTCATTTTGACCGGACATCTTTTGAAAGGATACTGTGATCTACATTTTTTATCTACGCTTCGGTCGAATTTACAGAAACAATGTTACACTAACAAAGAATTTAGGTAAGATAAATTAAGAAAAAGAAGACTGATTTTCTCTGATTATTACCTGTAAATGATTTGAGATGTGTCAAGATTTTGGGTTATTCTATTGAGAAACGAGATAAATAATGACTATAAAAAATAAATATATCGATCTAGCCACTGGTATTACCCTTCAGTATGTTGAGCAGGGTGATCATTCCGGGCTTCCCATTTTGTTCATTCCTGGGGCTCTAGGAACATGGAAATCTTATGAACGGATTTTTCCCTACCTTCCATCAGCTATGCACGCTTTTTCTATAACACTCAGGGGACGAGGAGATTCAGATAAGCCTGAAAGCGGTTATGATTTTAAGGAAACAGCCATCGATATTGCAGCTTTTATGGATGCACATCACCTTGACTCAGCTGTACTCGTTGGTCATTCGCACAGCACCTTATGCATTCAACGGTTTGGCATCGATTTTCCCGAACGAACCCGGGGGTTGGTCATGATCGGCGGGGTTTACAGTGTGGCTCATACACCAGAAGAGGAGGATTTCTGGGAAAATGTCATCATGAAGCTTGAGGATCCCATTGAAACGGATATGGTGGTGGAATTCTATGAATCAATAATCCATCAACCTGTGCCAGGGGATTATATAAAATTAATGGCCAAAGATACAGCAAAAGCACCTGCACGGGTCTGGCGAGAGGTGTATCGACCACTGGTTGAAAGTGATAATTCTGATGACCTTCACAAGATCACGGCGACAACCCTGCTCGTTAGGGGAGAGCAGGATAAGGCTGTAGCACGCGATCAGCAGGATGAGTTACTCAAGGCTATCCCAGGTGCCCAGCTTAAAATCTATGAAGCTGTGGGACACTGTCCGAATTGGGAGATACCCGAACGCTTCGCCTCTGATCTCATCGATTTTGTTGAGGCATTGCCTGATAGATAGTTGGAGATTTATTATTGGTATCTTTAATCCTACACAATAGAATAGGAAAATCACTGGTTTTACACTTTTGGCGGTGATTGTGGCAATTATGGATTTTGGTGCGTTATGATCGATAAATATTTTTACAATGCGCATAATCGACCACAGATTGTTGTTATCTAATGTTTGCATTTTTATCGTAAGGCCTTCGAATCAAAGCGTGAGAAGAAATTTTTAATAATTATTTTAATTGATGGAGGATGTGCAATATGGCTAAGGAATTACCCAAAACATACGACTTCAACGAAACGGAATCCCACCTGTACCAGATGTGGTGGGATGCCGGGTATTTCAAACCCTGGAATGATCCTAACGAGCCTGATTTTAACCCCGAAATTGAACCCTTTGTGATCTCAATTCCACCTGCGAACGTCACTGGTTCACTCCACCTGGGGCATGCAATAGTGGTTGCGCTGGAAGATTTGATGATCCGCTACCACCGCATGAAAGGCGAGCCTGCTCTGTGGGTGCCCGGGGTTGACCATGCTGGTATCGCCACCCAACTACAGGTGGAAAAGATGTTACTGGAAGAAGGTACCAGCCGCCGTGAGCTGGGTCGTGAGAAGTTTTTGGAGCGGATCT
>SKPR01000098.1 GCA_007119455.1 Candidatus Brevefilum sp.
GAAAGCTTCAATCCCAGATCCCCGGCGAGCCGGATGTACTGGTCCCACAGGTCAAGACGTTCAGGGTTTGCATTGATCTCCAGGTAACAACCCCGATCCAGAGCAACCTTCATTATTTTTTCAATATCAAGCTTGATGGGGTCCCGTGAGCCAATCCGCCGGGTGGTGGGATGGGCCAGAATGTTAAAATGTGGGTTATCCATGGCGCGTATGACCCGCTCTGTCTGTTGGTCTTCACTCAAATCAAAGTGAGAGTGGATGGATCCTAAAACAAGGTCCATTTTCTCCAGTGCTTCATCCGGAAGGTCCAGACTGCCATCTTTATGAATATCAACCTCGATACCTTTGAGAACACGAATCCCATTGTGGTTCTGATTAAACCGGTCGATGTGATCGACGTATTCAGCAATTTCTGTTTCATCAAGTCCCTGTGTGACACCGATATACGAGGTGTGCTCAGTAATGGCGATATAGTCGTAACCCAATTCTTCAGCCGCAGAGGCCATTTCTTCAATGGTGTGATCGCCATCACTGTAGTCTGTGTGCATTTGAAGATCACCCCGAATATCTTTAAGTTCTACCAGGTCTGGCAAATTGTTTTGTTGAGCGGCTTCAATCTCTCCGGTATCCTCCCTGATTTCAGGTTCGATAAAAGGCATATCAAAGAAATGATAGATTTCTGTTTCGGTTTCACTGATAACACGTTCATTGCCTTTATACACACCATATTCATTGATTTTCAATCCTTGGTCTATGGCATGATTTCTCAAATGAATGTTGTGGGCTTTTGAGCCAGTGAAATACAATAAAGCTGCGCCGTAACTCTCTGATGGGACCACACGCAGATCCACCTGCAGCCCGGATCGTAATTTGATGGACGTTTTTGTCTCACCCTGCGAAAGGACTTCGTGCACTGAATCATAGGCAACAAAGGCTTCTGATATTTTCTCGCCCTCCGATCCGGTTGCGATGATATCCAGGTCGCCCACTGTTGATCTTCGTCGCCTATAGCTGCCCGCAATGGTGGCTGTTTCTACCAGCTCATGCTCCTGGAGATAATCCAGC
Source organism: Candidatus Brevefilum sp. (assembly GCA_007119455.1). Taxonomy (GTDB): domain Bacteria; phylum Chloroflexota; class Anaerolineae; order Anaerolineales; family Anaerolineaceae; genus Brevifilum. The sequence goes on from SKPR01000098.1 coordinate 1,066, forward strand.
AAGGGCTCCACGAATTGTTCCGCGATATCCAATCGGGTTCGTTCTTCTTGAGATGAAGCCGATTCGAGGGCTTCTTGGATTTTGGTCGCAGTTTTTGGCCCAAACCCTTCAAGCTCGGTCACATGACCGGCTTCAATGGCAGCCTGTAATTCTTCCAGGTTGGTAATATCCAGTTCCTCATAGAGGGTTTGCACGCGCTTCGGTCCCAGCCCAGAGATATCGAGTAATTTCAGTAAAGTCTGAGGGGTCCGTTCTTTCAAAGTTTCATAGAAAGTGAGCTGACCTGTTCTGGCGATCTCCTCGATTTTCTCGGCCAGGTCTTCTCCAATCCCCGGCATTTCCTCAAGGGATTCATTGTCTTCAATGATTTCGGTGACACGGCGAGGGTAGCCCTCAATGGTGCGAGCTGCATTGCGGTAAGCGCGGACGCGGAAGGGGTTGGCACCCTCAATCTCCAGCAGATCGGCAATCTCATACAATATATCCGCGATTTCAGAGTTTTGTACTGGCACGAATATCTAAATCCTTATCAACGTAACGGGCAAACTAGGTTCTCTCGAATCTTCCCATCAGGGTAACTTCATTCAGGACGTTATCCTCCATGGCATCCATCAATTGATCACGTGTGACCCGTCCGGTGAAATTGAGTTCCCGGGTCAGGGCATAAAGCCTGAAGAAATAACGATGTTCTCCGTCACCACGTGGCGGACAGGGTCCGTTGTAACCCTGTTTGCCAAAATCATTAAAACCTTCTCGAAGACCTTCAGATAACCGGCCACTGAGTGAAGCACCTTCCTGTAATTGATTGGGGGTAACAGGGAGGTTATATAAGACCCAGTGCGTAAAAGTGCCGGAAGGGGCATCGGGATCATCGGCCACCAGGGCCAATACCGCTGCGTTCTCGGGAACACCTGACCATGACAGGGGCGGTGAAATATCTTCACCCTCGCAGGTATAACGGACGGGTATCTGTTCGCCGTTTTCAAAGGTTTCGCTGGTTAATTGCATTTCGCAAACTCCTTTTTTTTATTGATCATTCATTTGGTTGAGAAAGATGGACTGTTCTGTTTCGTCAATGTCTGAATCATCGCTGACCCGTAAATCGTTGACCACGCTAAATACGCCATCCTGCTGTTTGGCAATTTTCTCAGCCGTTTCAACATGGTCTGTAGAGGGTACAGTTCCTGTCAGGGTGATCACACCACCTTTCTCGCTCACATTAATTTTTAGATCTTCGTCAAAGGCTTCATGAGCCATCAATGCTTTTTCAACAGCTTTGCTTAATTCATTAACGATTTTGGTCATCTAAAGAACCTCCTCCTTGGGTGGGCAATGAGCCAGATGGCATCACATCATCAGCCTGCAGCTGGAGATACCTCAGGATATCCCGACGGCGAACAATTCCAACCATCTGCTCATCTTCCATAACCACCAACTGATTGATGGCATTGCGGCTGATGGTCATTAACGCCTCGTGTGCATCATCTTCAGGCTTGACTGTTTTTAGTGCAGACCGGGGTGTCATAATCTCGTTTACCTGCCGTGTGGATCGTTCAGGGCCCTGAACCTTGCGGACGTCGTGAAGGCAGACAATGCCAATCAACCGGTCATCTTCCATGACCGGAAATGCATGATCGTCTGTTTGGATAATGTAATCTTCCACCAATGCATCAATGGAAATATCGCCGGGTACAGTGGGCGGATTCCTTTTCGTCATCCGTCGTACCGGCACATCCGCCAGAACATCTTTGACGATTAATTGCTGGTAACCCTGGCTGGCTGCATTATTGAGGAACCAACCAATTAAGATCAGCCAGACTCCGCCAACCAATCCCTCACCAAACAAGGGGATCTGGATGCCAAAAATCATGGCTACACCACCGAAGATCATCGCCCAGGCAATAAACTGCCCGGCATAGGAGGCCCAACGTGTGGCCTGGCGGAGATTTTTTGTGATGGCCCACAGAATGGACCGAAGAACCCGGCCGCCATCCAGGGGGAAACCCGGAATCAGATTGAAGACCCCGAGGATCACGTTGATTGACCCAAGCCAGAATGCCAGGGTCCTGAGTGGTCCCAGGGGCTGGATGAATGCCATCGGTTGACCCGGATCCATGGCAGGTGCATCGAGCCCCAGCCCGGCCAGGAACAGTAAGAGGAACCCAAGTACAAGGCTGGTTACCGGTCCTAAGATCGCCATCACAAATTCATTACCGGGTGATTTGGGCTCCTCCCGAATGCTGGCCACACCACCAAAAAGGAACAGCGTGATATGATCCACAGGAATTCCCTGGGATTTTGCCACAAGTGAATGGGCCAATTCGTGCAAGAGAACGGATAGGAAAAACAGGAGGGCTGCCACAACGCCCATGAAGATGGCGAAGGACGTATCCCAGCCTGGTTGCAACTGGATGAAGGCTACGGATAAATTCCAGACGACCAGCAGCAAAATCAATAACCAGCTCCAATCAATTCGTATTTTTATGCCAAAAAGTTTGGCGATTTGGATCCCTCTTCCCATAATGACCTCCTGTCTTTATTAGAAGTTTCTAGTTCGTGCAAGTTATGAATGGTTAACAATATAAGCAGCGAGCTCAACACAACGCAGGGCATAGGCCCATTCATTGTCGTACCAGGCTAAAACTTTAATGTCGTGATCACCAATGGCCATGGTTGATGCCAGGTCGACAAGGGCTGAGTAGCTGCTCCCGACGATATCTGCCGAAACCAGTTCTTCATCCGTCGCGCCCAGGATGCCCTTCATTTCATCCGAATTGGATGCGTCTCTGAATGCCTGGTTGACGCTTTCGACGGTAACCGGTTTATTGGTGTGGGCTACAAAGTCAATAATTGAGCCAACCGGGATCGGAACACGAATTGCCATACCATCCATTTTTCCCTTTAATTGGGGTAAAACTTTCGTTGTGGCGATCGCTGCACCTGTGGTTGTGGGAACAATGGACACCGCCCCTGCCCTGCCACGGCGCCACTTCTTCTTGGGCGAATCCACAATGGATTGTGAACTCGTGTAGGCATGGATAGTTGTCAGAAGGCCCGATTCTATGCCAAAATTTTCATCCAGAACCTTGGCCACCGGTGCCAGGCAGTTCGTTGTGCAGGACGCATTTGACACAATCTTATCTGTCGCCGGGTTATAGTCTTTTTCGTTTACACCCAAACAAATCGTGCGCTCGACATTTTTTGCAGGCGCAGAAATAACCACGCGGTTGGCACCGGCCTGCAAGTGCTTTGAAGCACCTTCATAATCGGTGAAAAAGCCCGTTGACTCAATCACAATCTCCACACCCATATCCTGCCAGGGTAAATTCGCGGGATCTTTTTCACTTGTGAATGCTACTTTTTCTCCACCATAGGCGAATCCGCCATCGGTTTCCTCAATGTACACACTGGGGTCCTGTTGGACTGAATCGTACTTTAATAGATATAAAAGGTTGTCCAATGGGGCGACGTCATTGACAGCTACCGGGTCAAGATCATCGTTTTCTATGGCTTGCCGCAGCACCAACCTCCCAATCCGTCCAAACCCATTGATTGCCAGTTTTTTAGCCATCCTTATTCCTTTCTCTAATATAGAATTTTAAATTTACAAAATCAGACACTTTAATCCTATTGAGACGCTCGTTGACTGAGGAGTGGGAACTGTTGCGGAACCTATTGAAATGTGTTGGTTGGGTTGGTAAAGCGTTGGTAAGTGTTAGTCATCACCTGTCCCCCTGGTTTGATCTGTTTTCAAGCTTACGCTTCTCTCAATAGCGCATCCATGACACCACGCCGAAAATGCGTGATATCAACTGGTTTTTCATAGCATTGGACATCCCCCAATTGCTTCTTTTGCTTTCGAAACACATCACAACCGAGAACGGTGATCCAGATGATTTTCAGGTCAGGGCTTACTTCTCTGGCATACTTCGTAATCTCCATGCCATCTTTGTCAAGGCTGGTAAGCTCTGTGATCAACAGATCAATATGATTCTCGGTCAATGTTGCTTTGATGTTTTCTTTTTGTGATGATGAATGAATTTCGATCGGTTCTTTTCGTCGTGAAAGACTTCTTTCAAGGACAAATCGGAC
>SKPR01000034.1 GCA_007119455.1 Candidatus Brevefilum sp.
GCCCGGTCAATTGACCGGGTGCTTTGATCAGATGACCGCCATGCTTTTTATAACGTTTCATGGCATAAGAATCGTCCCATCCGCCGGTGATCCAGCGGACACGTTCTGCCACAGGTGACCAATCCGGGTCAACATCAGCCTCACCGGCCTTTTCTTCAACCAGCTTGGCTTCATGCAGGGTTTTTGCAGCCCGCAACATCGTCTTTGAGGGCAGGCAGGCATAATACGGACATGAACCACCCACCAGGTGAGGTTCAATTCCCACCACCTCCAGACCGGCATCCAGCAATTGATGCGATAGATCCTCACCACTTGTCCCGACACCTAAAATGATCACATCGGGGTTGTGATTTTGTTTTTCTTTATTTGCATTTGCCATTGGTGTCTCCTTAATTTGCCACTGGTGAACGTACACCAGCTCGATTTGAATAATTTTTCTCTACCACCCGGACCAATCATTAATGGGTGAACTTATTTGAAAAGCGTGATGCATATCACCCAGGTGAAACTTCTAAAAACTCGCGCAGTATCTGCATGATTAACTTGACTCTATGATGCAGGAATGTTGATACGTTCCGGAAATAAGCGGAGACTCGTTGGCAATCCGTTAGAAAAGCACAAAATAGGTAAAAATGGGAATAAAACTGAGAAATAATTAATTCATTCGCTTTAAAATAAGTATTAACTTCTCACCACACACCCCAGCCTTCAAAAGCAGATCTGCCTGATCAGTTACAATAGGCAAACCTAAAATCAGCCATCAATCCGGCACAAATGCAAACTCACTCCACCGTTACGCTCTTGGCCAGGTTACGCGGCTGGTCCACATCCAGACCCAGGAGTGATGCAATGTGGTAGGCGAAGAGCTGCAGGGGGATGCTGGTCACGACCGGGCTGAGCAGCCAGGGGGTCGCGGGGACCCACAGGATATGCTCAGTTAGCTCTGGGATACGTTCATCCCCATCAGTCGCCAGGGCGATCACCTCACCGCCCCGAGCCAGGGCCTGTTCAATCTGACTGATCATCTTGTCATACCAGGGGTCATCTGGCGCCAGGGCCACCACCGGCATGGCCTTATCAATCAAAGCGATCGGGCCGTGTTTCATCTCACCGGCCGGGTACCCTTCAGCATGAATATACGAAATTTCTTTAAGCTTCAAGGCACCTTCGTAAGCAATCGGCATGTTGATCCCTCGGCCCAGGTAGAGCATATGGCGCGTGTTTTTAAACCGCCGAGCCATGCCCAGCACCGCTTCCTCTCGATCAAGACAGGTGCCCACCAGCGCTGGAATGCCCATCAGGTCATTGACCAGGCCAAACCGCTGATCGGGGTCAATGACCCTCCGTAAATCGGCCAGGTAAACCGCCAGCAAATAGAGGTCAAGCAGGGGTGCTGTGAAGGCTTTAGTAGAGGCCACACCGATTTCCGGGCCAACCTGCATGGCGATGCAACCATCCGCAATCCGCATGGCCTGGGAACCGATGGCATTCACATTCGACCATAATAGTGCGCCCCGGCTGCGCCCCTCCTCCATGGCAGCTAATGTATCGGCCGTCTCCCCGGATTGGCTGATGGCCAGCACAACCGTATCTTCATCCACCAGCGGTTCGGCATAGCGGAATTCAGAGGCGATGGCCACTTCCACCGGCACCCGGGCAATACGTTCAATCAGGATTTTACCTACCATTCCGGCATGAGCCGCCGTCCCGCAGGCAGTTATGATGATTTTTTTAATTTTCCGGGCTTTTTCCGTGCTGAGGTTCAAATCGTTCAGCATCACCCGTCCCTCATCAAAATCAACCCGACCGGCCAGCGTATCCGTCAGCGAACGCACCTGCTCATGGATCTCTTTCTGCATGAAGTGCCGGTACGCCCCTTTTTCCGCTGCCACTGGGTCCCAGGCGATGTTCTGCACGTGCAGCGTGACGGGGTTGCCCGCGATGTCAGACAGCTTCACCCGGTCTCGACCGATCACCGCCATCTGGTGCGACTCCAGGAAAACTGCCCGGCGTGTGTGTTCGAGGATGGCTGGCAGGTCTGAGGCAACAAAATTCTCACCCTCTCCCAGGCCAATCACCACCCCGCCAGCATTCCCCACCCGGGCAGCGACAATCTTATCCGGTTCACGGGATGACATCACCACGATCCCATGTGCACCCTTCAAGTGTTTCAGCGTCTTCCGAACGGCGTCCTCGAGGGAAGAACCGCTGGCAAAAAACTTCTCCACCAGGTGGACGATGGTTTCAGTATCTGTTTCAGATTTAAATTCAGTGCCTTCGGCGGATAATTCTTCTCGCAGCGCCAGAAAATTTTCTACAATTCCATTGTGAACCACGACAAATTCACCTGTGCTGCCAATGTGTGGGTGAGCGTTGCGGGCATTGGGCTCACCATGCGTCGCCCAGCGGGTGTGGCCAATCCCGATTTTGCCATGGATGGGGGTATCGCTAACCAGGGCTTCCAGTTGGCTGAGCTTGCCGGCATCGCGCCGGATCTCGATCTGCCCATTATCCAGAACAGCCAGGCCAGCCGAATCGTAACCCCGGTATTCCAAACGTTTCAGCCCGTTGAGGATGATGGGGGTTGAATCTTTTTCGCCGATGTAACCAACAATGCCACACATAAATTTGTGCCTCCTGTCTTCAGACCGCGGAACTGCCCTATGATGGCTACAGGTTCCGATCAAATCATTCGGTTCTTCATTTGATATTGATTATTTGTTGTTTGGGAAGTTCACCACAATGTGCGGTGGGAGGCATCCGCCGATCTCTCGATTTTCCTGGCTTTCCTGCCAGTTAGTCCTGGTCTGCACCAGGAAACCTCCATCCTCGTCACCATCCTATCGTTAGGCTGGCCAGGCGCTTTTTTCCCAATAAGATTTTTCGTTAACGCTCCTTTATCATCCATCAGTATAATGGAGTGTGATCATTATATCACAATCGCTATTTCAGGAGAGTAAACGCCTTGACACCCAAACGCATGGATCAACCCCCGCAAACATCAAAATTTCATCAAGGGATTCTGATCGCCCTCCAGCTGGTGATCGTCATCCTTGCTATCGCATTGGGATATTTTGGACACCGGTTCCTCCATCCGGGAACAGGGGAGTTCAACCTGCTCCGGGAAGCTCATGAACTGGTCCTGGATAATACCCTTTATGAAGTGCCGGATGAACCTGCCCTTGAATATGGTATGATCCGGGGCATGCTGGATGCGCTGGGCGACCCCTATGCAAGCCTGGTTGAACCCGCCTTGCATGAAATCCGTACAGATCAGCTCACCGGCCGGTTTGGGGGTTTGGGTGTACGCCTCGAGCGAGATGCTGATCATAACTGGTTGCTCTTCCCCCAACCTGATTCCCCTGCTGAAGATGCTGGTATAGAGGATGGCGATCAACTCGTTCAGGTAGACAACCAGTCGATCACACCAGAAATGGATGAAACGACTCTGATCGCCCTGATACGCGGTCCAGAAGGCGAGTCGGTCACGCTGAGCATCCAACGCAATCGCCAGACACTAACCTTCACCATCGAACGAGAGGTCATTTCTCTACCATCGGTCAGCTGGCAACGCCTGCCGGAAACCCCTGAAATTGGCATGATCAGGGTCAATCTCATCGCGGCAACAACGCCAGAAGAAATTGAAGATGCCCTTGATGAACTCCTGGAATCTGGAATCAGTGGCCTGATCCTGGACCTTCGGGATAATACCGGGGGCCTGGTTGAACCTGGCGTCCAAATCTCCAGGCTGTTTCTGGAGGAGGGTGAGATTGTTCGCCGCCAGTTCAGGGATCAAGATGCCGAGATCTTCACCGTCGATGAACCCGGTCGGTTTTCGCAGATCCCCATGGTCGTCCTGATCAATGAAAATACCGCCAGTGCCGCTGAAATTGTAACCGGCGCCATCAAAGCCAACCAGCGAGGTTTCCTGGTCGGCAGGCCAACCTTGGGTAAAACCACCATTCAGTTCATCTTTGAGTTACAGGACGGTTCCAGCATTAATATCACCAGCGGCCGCTGGTTTGTCCCGGATCTGGACTTCCCCCTCCAACCAGATCAAAGCATTGAACAAGACCAGCCCGACCAGGCTTTCATCCAGGAGGCTGTTAACCAACTGCAGGATGTAATTTCACCCTGAACAGAGAAAAAGGTTCACACAACTACTCAACGCTGGCTCGATTTCTAAACACCTATGTGATTGTCGCTCAGGTTTCAATGATCTTTTTGAGCCGAATTTCCTCAGGGCAACCCGGATTATCCGTTTGTGCGCGCAAATAGACTCTGAACCCCATTTTGTGATAAAACGCCCGGGTTGTTTCATAGGGTTCATAATCCACAGATTCACCCAGGGTCATTACAGAAAGCTCCTGAATACCCTTCAACTGGCAATAGGATCCGGCTGCTTTAACCAGTTCGGCACCGATCCCCTGGCGATGATACGCAGGCCTGACACCCAACCAACCGATGTTGACTCTGCCTTCTGAAATATAAAATGAAATAAACCCGACAATCTCACCGCCTATATCGGCAACAAAGCCATCCTGGTATCGAATATCAACTGGCATGGCCCTTTTCCGAGCATCGGCATCAAACCAGGCCGGAAGTGCTTCCGCTATCGCCATGACATCGTCCAGATATTCCGGTGTGAGCATTTTTATTGTAATGGTCATGGTGTGCTTCTCCGAATTTACAAATTTCAATGATAGGACCAATTTCAGTGGTGTGTCGTAAAATCAATCAAATGGACTTCGTCACAACCCATAAGCTTCTCGCAACCGCTCCTCGTCACCTTTACGGTCAACATCCAGCATAATCCGGTCGTCGACCCATGGGACGTAATCAACGTCAAACAGCTTAAACACGGCCCGGCCACCACGGTCACCTTCAATCTCCCTCAGTGCTGGAAACGTCAACCGGTCGAATAGGACTGGGTTGCCCCTCTGCCCATTCACCAGGGGTACCGTGATGGGTTTGCGATACGTATCGTGCCGTTCGACCAGGCTGCGGATCAATAATGGTGAAACCTGGGGTTGATCACTCAGCAGAAACATCACCCGGTCGCAATCCTCAGGCAACGCCATCAGTCCCTTGTGCATCGATGATGCCTGGCC
>SKPR01000038.1 GCA_007119455.1 Candidatus Brevefilum sp.
GATGACCTGCTGGTTTACCGACGCAGTAAAGAAAAGTATCTGGTGGTTGTCAATGCATCCAATGACGACAAGGATTGGGCCTGGTTAAATGCGGTTCGCAAGGGAGAGGTGTTGGTTGATAATCAATACCCCTGGGCTGTGGCATTTGGACGAAATGTGAGCTTGAGAAACCTGCGTGATCCGCAAGCTGGTGAAGACATGCTGGTCGATATTGCTCTTCAAGGGCCCAAATCACGCGACATCCTTCTCAAACTACGGAGTTCTTTGGTGGATCGCCAGGCCATCACCGGCTTAAAATGGTCAGAGTTATGCGAAGCGACATTAAATGACATCCCCATGGTCGTCTCAAGAACGGGGTACACCGGTGAACGAATGGGATTCGAGTTGTTTGTCCACCCCGACAAAGCCGTTGACTTGTGGGAAAACTTGCTTGCTGCTGGTGAAAATATGGGTCTTAAACCCTGTGGTCTGGGCGCACGAGACTCACTCAGAACCGAAGCCGGACTCCCGCTCTATGGTCATGAAATGGGGGGGTTGCTCAACCTTGGTGTTTCAGAAGCCGGTTTTAGCAGCTTCGTGAAACGCTATAAACCATGGTTTATTGGCAGGCAGGCTTTCCTCGATAAAGAACCTGATGTTGACCATGTTGTCGTTCGCTTCCGATTTGACGAAAAACGAACACGGATGGCTCACCTCGGAGACCCGGTGGTTGATGAGCGTGGTAAAGTCGTCGGAACAGTCACGAGTTGTGCCATTGATACGGAAGGGTCACTCACCGGCCAGGCATTCGTGTCCAAGAAATACCGTGATGAAGGTACATCCTTCTACATTTATCAAGGCTCACCACAAAAAGCCGGCAAAGCCCCGGCAGAACTTGAAAAAGGTGACCGGGTTACCTTGCCAGCCCGAGCCACCGTCATCAGTAGATTTCCTAAATAAGGAGAGAAATTTCTATGCACACGTTATGGGACGAAAGATACGCACTCAGGACAGACCATATTGGCAGTTCGGCAATCAGGGAGTTATTAAAGCTCACCGCCTTACCCGATGTGATTTCCTTTGCGGGCGGACTCCCAGCACCAGAACTCTTCCCCATTGACAAATTCAAAGAAGCATCGGAAGTAGTACTCACAGAAATGGGTGAACGCGCGCTTCAGTACGGCACTACAGAAGGATATCAACCTTTACGAGAGATGATTGCAAAAAATGCAAGTAAGTATGGCATTCAAATCTCAGCAGACAATGTGATGATCACCTCGGGTTCACAACAAGCACTGGACTTGTTAGGCAGAATTTTCATCAATCGCGGGGATCGAGTATTGGTCGAGTCACCGACTTACCTTGGTGCTATCCAGGCCTGGAATGCCTATGGAGTTAAATATGTCACCATTCCCTTCGATGATGATGGGATGATGACAGATGTCCTTGAAACACGGTTACGAACCGGGCTCAAGTTTATTTATGTCTTACCCAACTTCCAAAATCCCACAGGTGTTACGCTTTCCCGGGAACGAAGGAAACAACTTGTTGAGATGGCCAATGCTTATGGCGTGCCCATCGTTGAAGATGATCCATATGGACAGCTTCGTTATGAAGGCGAACACCTCCCACCCGTGGTGGTCCTCGATGATGAGATAAGGGCAAAGGAAGTGCCGATTTACAGCGGAAATGTGATCTACACCAGCACTTTCTCAAAGATCCTTGCGCCGGGATTGAGACTGGCCTGGGTCGTTGCACCAGAAGATGTTATCAGGAAGCTGGTCCAGGCGAAGCAGGGCTGTGACCTGCACACTTCAACCTTCAGCCAATTCATCGCATACCAGGTGGCTAACAGCGAGTGGATGAAGACCCATATAACGGCAATCCGCAAGACCTATAAAGAGCGGCGAGATATTATGCTTGAATCCCTGGAGCAATACATGCCAGACGGTGTTGAATGGACGCACCCGAAGGGCGGTTTGTTCTTGTGGGCTTCTTTACCTAATAACCTTGATACCAGCACAATATTTCGATCAGCTGTTGAAGCAAAGGTTGCATTTGTCCCTGGTGGTCCGTTTCATCCCCTTGGAGGCGGTGAGAACACCATGCGCCTTAACTTCTCGAACGCCAAACCCGATCTGATCCGTGAAGGTATTAAACGACTGGCCACAGTGATAAAGGAAAATATCCAGTAAGTCGTCATTCATAAACAAAAAGCGTGTACGATTAACACGCTTTTTGTTTTTAAGTTTATTGTTTCGGCTCAGGTCGTTCTGCTGCTGAAGGTCGGGGGCCTCCATAGTCCATAGCATTCTGAGTAGTTACAGTTCAATAATATTTAGGATTGGTATGTTGCCAGATTTTGAAGTCCTTCAAAATCGAATCTCCGATGAATTCGCGCAGAATTGAATTATCAGGGATCAGGTTGTGATCAATGGGTAGAAACCACTGTAAAAACTTTAATAAACGTTTTGCTTCAATATACTCCATTGTTCCATAGGGGACCTGCCTGAGCAGTGGTTCCACCAAGGGTTTGAGGGAGGTCAGTTCATAAGCCAATGCCGAATTAAACATCACATCGGCGTTCTCTTGATAGGGATAGATATGGCGTTTCTCACCCCGGCGTACCATTTCCCACTGACTGATCGTTTGTTGTGCTGTGTATCCACGATCACGGGAATCTCGCAAAATCCGTCGTAATTCCCGGGTGTCAGTCGTTGAAATCCGGTTATGGCGATCCAGATTCAATTGAGTCAGGCATGAGACATAGACCCGGTAAGTCTGTTCGGATGGAAAACCTTCCAGAAGTTTTGGATTCAGCCCATGAATACCCTCCAGGATAATCATTTGTCCCGGTTGTAATTGAACTTCTTCGCCAGGTTCGTTAACACCTTTCTTAAAGTTGTAGTGTCGCAACTGAACTCTTTTACCGGCAATCAATTGTTTGATATGTTCATTCAATACAGACCTGTTGACGGCATCAATGTGCTCAAAATCATATTCACCAAATTCATCTTTAGGCGTTGCTTCACGATCAACAAAGTAATTGTCCATTTCGAGCGCAAAGGGTGATATACCTTCGGTCAGCAATTGTATGGTGAGTCGTTTGGCAAAAGTAGTTTTACCAGATGAACTTGGTCCAGCAATCAGGATCACGCGTGCATGATCCTTTCTTTTTCGAATATCGTTTGCAATTCTTGAGATTTGCTGAGCATGCAATGCCTCAGACACCAAAATGACTTCATTGATCCGGCTTTCCTTGATGGCATCATTTAAAGCACCCACACTTTGGATACCAAGGGTTTCGAGCCAACCCCCATACTGACGAAAAGCAGCTAATAATTGTGGATTACTCGCCAGAGGCGACAAACGATCCGGTGCGTGTCTTCTTGGAAACCGCAAGACAAATCCTTCATCAACCAACCTGAGATCAAACCACTTCAAGTATCCGGTTGACGGAACCATATACCCATGATGGTAATCCCGCTTTCCATGTAGATCGTATAAGACCAGATCATCACCCGGTCTGTAATTCAACAAACGCAATTTATCATCCTGGTCGTGTTTACGGAAGAATGCCTTGGCTTCTGATAACGGCACCTTTTCTTTGACCAGGGGGGCATCTTCATCAACAAGGTCCCGCATTCGATTTTCAAGATCATCTAATAAATCTTGTTTGAAGGGTACGGCTTCCGGCACATGACAATAATAAGCACCAGAGGAGACAGAATGGTCGATGGTCAAAGTCCACTCAGGATAAAGATCCAAAAAAGCAACTTCCAACAAGAATGTCAATGACCTTCGATATATTCTGGCGCCATCTGAATGCGTCATATCAATCGGAGTAACATTCGCATCGGCCGCTACCTTGAATGTCAGTTCGCGCAGGTCAGAATTGACAATGGCGCCCACGATCTGTGGCTTGATTGGGTCTTGAATTTTCTTCAAGAATTCCCCCACGGTTGTATGTCGTGGCCCAGACAAAACCATGCCATTTGGCAGGATAACTTCAACCGTATTCCTCATCTGTTCAATTATCTTAATCTTCTCATTCATAGCATACCTACGCGAATTATTCTTAAAATTATGCCAGCCGTTTATTGCTGGTTGGGGTAAAGCATCGGAATTTGAACAAAATCATCCGGTCCGAGGGCATCAATTGACCCCTGGAGACTGGGATAATCAGACAAAATCGAAGCTTGCTCCAGATCTCCATCTTCCGGATAAACAAGGTCAATGATGCGAGTATGGTTGATATCCTCCGGCCCCCCACCGAAACGGTACTGGGCTGGTTCAGGTTCCACATCCCGGACCCGCCAAACACCTTGAGACGGAAAGCCTTCCTGACCGAGAACCACAGCTGCGTAAGCCCATTCTTCAGGGTTGCCTTCGCCAAAAAAATGGCGTGGAACCCGCACAATTACAGCGTTCCTAGCTGCGTCGACAACAATCCTCATTGAGCTCGAGGCTTCTGAATAAACAATTGGCGCCAGGGTTTCTGAGTCTACCTGCATGACCTGCGGGTTCCAACCTTCAGCCCAGATTGCATATTCCCAACCGTAATCCTCGGGCAGCGCGGCGTTCCTCCCGGGTAGCAACAATCTGGCTCCCGTACCCATTCCAGGGTCTTTATCAATATATACATCAAGTGTTTGGACAGAGAGCCCATTGGGTGATCCCCAGGGATTTTCAACCGGTCCTACAAACTCGAACGTCAACACCAGGTTCTCGGCATCATAACCGACTTCAAAAGTTCTCACATCGAATACTGAGTCTTTGAAAACCGGGTCTTTCGGATAAATATAAGTGCCCGGACCATAATCATCACCGATAGGATCGGTAACCCTTAAAATGATATTTATTTCGCCCAAATCAGGCATGACCAGGTTTGCAGGTCCACCAAATGGGTAAAGGAGTCCATCCGGTTCAATCATTAAAGCCAGCTTTATTTCATCACCGGCTGAAAAATCACCCAATAAATTCAGCGGTATGGATATTTCAACCAGGTCTTCACCCATAACAGCCTGGCCAGCATCCCGGTTAATCATAACCCAGCTTTCTTCTTCAGTTTGATATAATTCCAGGGTTTCACCACCCCGCCATTCAACAAATTTGTTCGCACCA
>SKPR01000255.1 GCA_007119455.1 Candidatus Brevefilum sp.
AGCCTGCCAGTTTTTAAAAAATTTGCTGTGATTTCAGCCTGGTTTTATTAAGGATTTAAAAAGAAACCTCGCCCTATTGTAAAAACCTCAAGCAGGTTTCACCCAAGCCGATTTATCGGGTATGGTATAGAGCAAAATGATCACTGGACCCAGGAAAGTTATGCCAAACATCAAATTCGGCCATCATAAGTTGCTTGTTCTTTTTTCAATCTGCATGATTCTCATAACACATTGCGTTCCCCAACCCCCTGAGGATCCAGATGAAATTGCAACCCCTGTCCCAACAACGATACAGGTTACACCAGAACCGCCGAAAATCACCCTCTACCAAACAGATGATGTCCCAGATGCTGTTTTCGGTATGGACGCGCCGAATCATCTGACAAGGATAGATGATCCGGCGGCAGACCTGTGGCTTGGGTTAACGAGTCAGGCCCCTGATGGCGAACTTCTCAAAGAAATTACCTGGTTTTATGCCCTGGTGGCACCTTTCCCGACTGTCGTTGATAATGTCGGTTTTGATGGTATCCAGCAGTTATGGCAAGGTGATCTTCCCCTAGCAAACGCCAATGCGCAGGTCTTATATCTTCCTGAAACATTCTTTAAAGTGATGGAATCCTGGTGGGGCTATCCTGCTGGTGAGGGAATAAGAACGTATCAAGACCCTCCTTCACCCGAGTATCTTTGGGATGGGCCAAACACCTGGGCGATTCTGCCCTTTGAAAGCCTTGAACCCCGATTTAAAGTTATCACCATCGACAATGATGCACCGATATTATCGACCTTCTCGGATGAGGCTTATCCCCTGAAAGTAAATCTCAGTTTGATCAACCGCAACCCGGAAAGGTTAAGGAACTCTGAGATCCAGGATATTGTTGAAATGGTTGAGCAAACCAATACCAACCCGGACAAAAAGACCATTCTACTGATGACGGGGGTTACCGCCTTAGTTAGAGCAACGGCATACCAGATGGAAATGAAAGGGGTTATGTTCCCTGCAGAGGACATCATCGACTGGTTTTCTGAGGCTGATCTCGTCCATATCAGTAACGAAGTCGCTTTTTATGAAAACTGTCCCTTTCCGGAGCCGGATCAGGAAGATCTGTTCTTTTGCAGCCATCCCGATTACATTGAATTGCTTGACCAAATTGGGACAGATATTATTGAATTGACAGGAAATCACCAAAATGATGTGCTGAAGGTATATGGAGAAGATGCATTATCAAGCACTCTTGATCTTTATGAACAATATGGGATGGTGTATTACGGCGGGGGTCAAAATTTAGCCGAAGCAAAATCGTCGGAAAAGATTGTCCATAACGGCAATAAACTGGCATTCGTTGGCTGTAATGCCTATGGCCCTGACTTTGCCTGGGCAACTGAAGAGAGGGGAGGTTCTGCGCCTTGTGAAGACTATCAGTGGATGGCTGACGAAGTATCACGGCTTGCTGATGAAGGATACCTGCCCATCGCCACTTTTCAATATTTTGAGGATTACGTTTATTATCCCACGGCCGAGATGGTGAGGGACTTTACCCGAATGGCTGAAGCGGGCGCAATAATTGTCAACGGCAGCCAGGCACATACACCAAAAACCAAGTCTTTTGAGGATCAGGCCTTTATTGATTATGGGCTGGGGAATTTGTTTTTCGACCAGATGGGTTTGATCGTCAACGATGAATTAATCGTCCAGACAGTGTGGGTGTTCATCCAACGCCATACTTTTTACAATGGGCGTCATGTGAGCATTGAATTACTAACGGCGCTGCTGGAAGATTTTGCCAAACCAAGACCAATGACAGAACTGGAAAGGGCCTATGTCCTCCAGGAGATTTTTAATGCCAGCGGATGGTAAATTTTTTTTCGCAATGCTTATTGAAATGTTATTGGCCCGTTCACATTCAACAGGTCGTGTACCTGTGCTGATTGAGCAATCATTTCAGCCTGGTGCGGTTGTACAGGGTAGACGATGATCAATCGCAAAATGCATCAGTATCCGGGCTGGCGCAAAACTTCACAATTCAGGGTAAAATTAGCCCGCTATGATGGCTGAATCCGCGCTTTCTGTCGAACAATTGGAAGACCGTCTGGCTGCACTCCACAAAGCCAGCCTGGAACTGGTGCAGGATATTACCATCGATTCGTTGTTACAACGCATTGCAAGAATTGCCCTGGATCAGGCCGGTGCCACCTTTGCCGCTATCGGCGTCAGGGGAGATGATGGGGGATTTTCAAGATTTATTACGGCACAATTAAGTGAAGATGATGTCTCGCCTTCATCAAGTCTGGCCCTGTTTGATGTCGTTGCCAATTCGTCCAGGCCTGTCCGGGTGGACTATGTCCACAAAGACACTCACCAACCCGGCTTTTTAGATGGGGACCCCAATATGAAATCGCTTCTGGGCGTTCCGATCCGCCTGGCTGACCGGCAACTTGGCCAGATATACCTGACCGACAAAGTAAATGGGGAGGCTTTCACAGCCGATGACGAACGGGTCATCGAAACCCTGGCAGCATACGCAGCAGTGGCGATCTCAAATGCGCGTTCATATAACGATCTGCGCGAACGAGATCGGACACTGACCCGGCGCAACCAGGATCTGGCCTTGCTGAACAACCTGGCCTCCACACTGGCTTCTATTACAGAACTTGATGAATTACTGAACACCGCTTTAAGCCGGGTGATGAATTATTTCAACGTGGAAATTGGCGAAATCTTCCTGCATGAGGAAGATCAGAACACGCTCTATAAAGTCATCAACCAGGGCAAACTGAACCAGGCTTTATGGATTAAGGACCGATTCACCCTTGATGAAGCATTGATCGGTGAGACCGCTCGCACCGGACAGCCTGCCATTATTCATCTGCCTTATGAGAACGATGCCTACCTTCAAAATCAAGCCCTTCTCGATGTGAACATCCACCAGATCGCCTGCTTCCCGCTGACAAGCCGAAGTGAGGTGTTGGGGGTTGTGAGCATCGCCCTGACCCAGGACAAACCCATCGATGTCATGGACCAGCAATTGCTGACATCGATTGCATCCTGGGTGGGTACCACGATTGAGAATGTCCGCCTCAATATTCAGGGCCGACGCCTTGCCGTTTTGGAAGAACGCGAACGGATTGGGATGGATCTGCACGATGGGATCATCCAATCGATCTATGCTGTGGGACTGACCCTTGAACATGCCCGGCTGTTGTTAGGGGAAGAGCCAGACCAAACGCGCAATCGAATCCAACAATCCATCGAAGATCTGAACAGCACCATCCGGGATCTGCGGGCGTTCATTATGGACATGCGTCCCAGACAGCTTCACGATGAGGACCTGATGGACGGTTTACAGCGTTTGGTTAATGAATTTCAGGCCAACTCACTGGTCGAAGCTAAACTGAGCGGCCCAACGGAAGGATTGGAAAACCTGCCGGATCCCCATGCGATTGCCCTGTTCCATATCTGTCAGGAAGCACTGGCCAATGTGGCCAAACATGCCCGGGCCAAAAAGGTGGAAATTCTGGTTTGGACGACTCCCAACCGGGTGTTAATGGAAGTTCAGGACGATGGACGGGGATTTGACCTCAAGAAGGTTCAGCTTGCGCTGGGCCATGGGATCTCAAATATGCAAACCCGGGCGCGCAATGTGGGTGGAGACCTGGAAATCACAACCGAACCCGGAGAAGGTACCACCATCCTGGTCTGGATGCCTTTCAAGCAGGATGTAGAGCAGGATTCACTGGAGTAAGGCATGCCTAAACCGAGAAATCCACAAAAGGCTGCTTTGCGCGGCGAACCCTCATACGTCTGGCGAGAAGGACAGCAACGCCGGTTCAAGATGATCCTCAAATCAGCCGGTGATCGGATCACAGGCCCAATCCTGGTGGATGGCTGCGGCGTTGGCACCTACCTACAGCACCTGGGAAGATTGACCGATGATCTGGTCGGTCTGGATATCGAATTCGAACGCCTCCAGGAGGCCAAAGTTCATCATGACAGCCTTGTTGCTGGCGAGGGTGAAGGGCTACCCTTTCAGCCAGAGACCTTTCAGTTAATTCTCAGCCATGAAGTGCTGGAGCATGTCTCAGATGACCGGGCTGCAATCAAAGAAATCATCCGGACGCTGAAACCAGGCGGCCGCTTGATATTATTTTGCCCGAACCGCGGCTATCCCTTTGAGACCCATGGGGTCTACTGGCAGGGGCATTATCATTTCGGCAATATTCCCATCGTCAATTACCTGCCGCGCCGGTGGCGAGACAGGCTGGCCCCTCATGTGAATATCTACACGCGGCGTGGCCTGGAGCAGCTTTTTATGGGACTTCCTGTAAAATACATCGAACGCACCATCATCTTTGGCGCTTACGACAATATTATTGCCAGATGGCCGCGCCTGGGGCGATTGCTCAGAGGTTTTTTACAGTGGCTTGAAAAAACACCGCTTAAGGTATTTGGATTGTCGCATTTTTGGGTGGTTGAAAAAGAAACAATCCCTGAGTAAGGTTTGAGACAGGGGTCAAATTAACCTTAATCTGGCATGGATCACCAGAAATTTTTACACATCGCTAACACATCACTAATAAATTTCATACAGTCTCGCTTTAAATTAAAAATGTAATGAAAACAAACCATTGATAAAGGAGGAACAAATGGCTAATTTAATGCGACGTGATCCAATTCGTGAAATGCTTTCCTGGAACCGCGCGATGGAGCGCATGCTGAATAATTTATATGACGATGGCGAACTCGGCTTTGGCGAACCGATAAACCTGCGGATGCCACTGGATGTCGTCGAGAACGACAATGAATTTGTGGTGAAGGCCGATGTGGCCGGGATTGACTCGGAGAATATCGAGATTTCTTACACCGATAACAATCTATCCATCAAAGCCGAAATCACCGACGAGCGTGAAGAGGAAGGTGAAGAAGGACGCTATCATCTCCGAGAGCGCCGCTTTGGCACATTCTCCCGGACGATTGCCATGCCCGGCACCGTGGATGTCGAAAACATCCAGGCAGAAACTGAAAACGGCGTTCTGGCGATCCACCTACCCAAGAAGGAAGAGGTCAAACCACGC
>SKPR01000211.1 GCA_007119455.1 Candidatus Brevefilum sp.
ATTTATATCACCCACAACCTGGGTGTGGTCTCCCAAATCAGCGACCGCATGCTGGTAATGTATGGCGGCGAACTGGTTGAAGATGCCCCTACAAAACAGTTCTATCAGCAACCGCTACACCCCTACAGTCGAGGTCTGATTGATTCGGTACCCAAATTAGGTGAAAACAAACAGGATGTCAACCTCCGGCCAATCGAAGGCCGCATTCCATCCTTAGATGATTTGCCAAAAGGTTGCATCTTCCGTCCGCGCTGCCCCTTGGCGATCGAGATCTGTAAAGACTATCCTCCGCTCTATCAATCAGGAGAAAACCGCCATTCACGCTGTCATCGCTGGGAGGAAATTGCCCGGGGAGAGGTTGACCCACACCAACCGGTCCCTGAAAAGAAAGGGGAACTGAAAAAAGACCAGGATCGGGGCACG
This sequence comes from Candidatus Brevefilum sp., assembly GCA_007119455.1. Classification (GTDB taxonomy): domain Bacteria; phylum Chloroflexota; class Anaerolineae; order Anaerolineales; family Anaerolineaceae; genus Brevifilum. The sequence goes on from SKPR01000211.1 coordinate 424, forward strand.
TTACTGAGAACTGAAGATGTCAGAGTTCATTTCACTGAAAGCCGGTCTTTGCTGGATTTTCTAAAAGGTAAAGAACGGCCGAGAGTTCGTGCTGTTGACGGGGTGACCATGGAAATTCCGGACGGTGTAACCCTGGGTCTGGTAGGGGAAAGCGGCAGCGGTAAAACCACTCTGGCTCGGGCAATTGTCGGTCTGGACAAATATACAGATGGTCAGATGCGACTTTTTGATATCAAGTTACCATCCGGTTTACAAACCAGGGACAAAGAAATCTTAGAATGCCTGCAGATCATCTTCCAGGATCCTGAAGAAGCACTTGATCCTTACATGAGTGTGGGAGAAACGCTCCGCCGCCCATTGATGCGTTTCCGTAGCTTAACTCGCGACCAGGCAGATCAGAAAGTTGCCGAACTGCTGCAAGCCGTCAACCTCTCTCCTGAATTCGCCTCGCGCCTGCCCGGAGAAATGAGCGGCGGAGAAAAGCAACGGATCGCGCTGGCCCGGGCTTTTGCCCCCAACCCTGGATTATTAATTGCCGATGAGCCGATCTCCTCCCTCGATGTTTCAGTCCAGGCTGCCATCCTCAACCTGTTTGACGAATTGCAGAAGGAAAATCAGAACGCCACACTGTTTATCTCCCATGACCTGGCTGTGGTGGGCTACCTGGCCGATGTGGTTGCGGTGATCTATCTGGGACAATTGATGGAGGTCTCACCTGTAGAAGCTGTTTTCGACCCACCGCATCATCCTTATACAGAAGCGTTATTGTCATCAGTTCCCCTGATTGACCCCGAGGGAGAACAAAAACGGATTCGACTTTCAGGTGAAGTTCCCAGCAAAAGAGAAAGTGTCAGCGGCTGCCCCTTCCACACCCGCTGTCCGCGTTTCCTGGGTGATATTTGTGTCGAGCAGACGCCGCCCTGGCGAGAGATGGAAGATAGCGGTAAGCGCTACTTCTGCCATATCCCACCGGAAGACCTGCTCGAAGACCAGGAAAGACCTTTCGCTTTCAGCGACCAGAAAGAAAAGAAAGGGGAAAACAATGAGAACTAAACCACGGATTGAAGGTATGGCCATTTTATGATCCTCTATGTGTTCCGCCGGTTAGGCTATATGCTGATAACCCTGTTCATTGCCTCTTTAATTATTTTCTCCGTCACCCAATGGCTGCCCGGTGATGTGGCCCGGGTGATCCTGGGACGAGAACCCGGTGAAGAAGCTGTAGCGGCTTTGCGGGAGGAGTTGGGTTTGGATGAGCCGCTACCTGCTCAATATGGATTCTGGCTAATCAATTTCGTCCAGGGTGATTGGGGAACTTCCTACAGCACGGGTACAACAATTCTGCCCCTGGTTATGCAACGGCTTGAAAACTCTTTATATCTGGCTGGATTGACTCTTTTGATCGCCGTTCCCTTATCGGTCACATTGGGCATTGTGGCCGGACTGGCTAAGGACACCTGGGTCGATAATGTAATTTCGATCTCCGCCCTATCCGTGGTTGGTTTACCTGAGTTTGTGACCGGGCTGGTCCTGATCCAAATCTTTGCCTTCGGATTGGGTTTGCTGCCGTCCAGTTCTTCTGTTGCACCGGGTGCAACCCTGGGCGAGATGTTCCCCATGTTGATCCTCCCGGCACTGACCGCTACATTGGTACTGCTGGCTTATGTCAGCCGCCTGGTCAGATCCGGCGTGATTGAAGAGGCTGAGAAACCCTATGTGCGGATTGCCACGCTGAAAGGCCTGCCCTATCGCCAGGTTGTCTTCAGACACATCCTGCGCAATGCTCTCCTGCCGACTATTACCATTCTGGCGATCAGTTTCGGATGGCTCATCAGCGGTTTGGTCGTGGTAGAAAACGTCTTCAATTTTCCCGGCCTGGGTCGTTTACTGGTCTTTGCCATTGACCGCAGTGACCTGCCCCTGATCCGGGCCATCATCATGCTGACCGTTGTGGCCTTTACCATGGCGAACCTGGTCGCTGACCTGCTGTATGGGGCGCTGAACCCACGCATCCGGCTGGGAGAGTAGAATAAACATAACTACTCAGCATGTAAGGGAATAGGGGCACCAGCCCTCAATAGCAAAACTGCCTGAGCAGTTGCAAATAATCAATTAAAACCTGGAGGAAAAACCAAGTATGAATGAACAATACGATTGGTCTGTTGTTGAAAAAAATATTTTGATCACAGGCAGCAGCCGGGGGATCGGGTTTCACGCCGCCCTTGATCTGGCAAAGAAAGGCGCGCATGTCATCATTGTCAGCCACAACATAGAGCATTGTAAAAATGCTGTAACCAGCATCAGGGATAAAGCCGGGGAATCATCCGCGCGCTACTATGTCGTCGACCTCTCTGTCCAGGATGAAATACATCACCTGGCCAGCACTGTTTTAGAAGATTACGACCGGTTAGACGTGCTGATCAATAATGTGGCTGGTTGGTTCCCAAAATATGAGGAAAGCGAAGATGGCATTGAGATGAACCTGGCCCTGAACCACCTCAGTTATTTCCTCCTGACGGGCCTCCTTTTTGATCGGATCATGGCCAGCTCGCCAGCCCGGATCATCAACGTCTCTTCTGATGCCCACCGGCAGGTGAAGGGCATCCGTTTTGACGATATCCAGTTTAATACCAAGTATCAGGCTTATCCTGCCTATGCCCAATCTAAACTGGCCAATATCATGTTCACCTACGAGCTCGCCAGGCGCCTGGAGGGCACAGATGTGACAGCCAATGCGCTTCACCCTGGCCTGGTTGGCACCGATCTATACCGCCGGTACGGATTCCTATCACCAATTCTAAAGTCCATCTTCCAGATCGTTGGTAAAAGCCCCGAGCAAGGCGCAGAAACGCCGGTCTACCTGGCCAGCTCACCGGAATTATCAGATGTGAATGGGAAATATTTCGTCGACAAAAAAGAAAAGCGATCCTCTGAAGCCTCTTATGATCGGGAGGCCGCCCAACGTCTGTGGGAAATCAGTGAGGAAATGACAGACTTCACCTACCTCGTCTAGGTGCTATCCAAAGTTTGTTGTTCGGTACGGTTTATGGATATTAATTATGAATTATCGATGTTCCAGGCAGCCCGGCGTAACAGTTTTAAGACTGTCAAACGACGAACTGCCTGTTTAGATTCTTAATCAGGCTGCCTTATCCAGAACTTCAATTCCTTGATACTCAGGATCAATCGCAATCTGCAATCCCCGTCCATAAGCGCCAATGGCTTCACCAATTGCGCTGTAGAATGCCGGGAAGGCATACATCATCGTTTGGAGGTCTTTGATTGGGATCTGGTTATGGACAGCCAGGTTGAGCATACCCAGCATCTCGGCCGCCCTCGGGCCGGCAACTGAGGCCCCAATCAGGGTGCCCCTGTCAGGGTCTGCCACCAGTTTGATCATGCCATGTTCAACATTGTCCACCATACCCCGGAAGGTACCTTTTATGGATTTGATCACCACAGCCGGATCTTTACCGGCCGCCCTGGCTTCAGCTTCCGTCATACCCACACTGCCCACCTCAGGGTCTGTAAAAGTTCCCCGTGGAATGGCATGATAGGCAGCAGGCGGATGATCTTTACCTGTAATCTCAGATGCGATGATTTCGGATTGGTAAAGGCCCACATGTGAAAACAGGGCTTTACCTGTGACATCACCCATAGCCCACACGCCGTCTGTGACATGCATGCGTTCATCAACAGGGATGAAAGGCGCATCAGGATCGATCCCGATGGATTCCAGCCCTAAACCGCTCAAATCAATGGTTCGGCCAGCAGCCAGGAACAGCTTTTCAGCTTCAAGCTCATCACCATTATCGAGGGTGACGGTGACCCCACCATCCTTTGAGTCCACCTTTGTGGCTCGGGTACCTGTCTTGACTCGGATTCCCTCTTCTTTAAAAGCATCTTCAACTACCTGGGCGGCTTCTGGTTCTTCCACTGGCAATAACTGGTCTTGAGCCTCGACAATCGTGACATCCACGCCAAAGCGTGCCATCACCTGACCCAGTTCACAGCCAGAAGCACCGCCGCCTACCACGACTATCGACTCAGGCAGCTCCGACATCTGGATCACATCGCGAGTCGTCCAGTAATCAACCGAGGCAATCCCATCAATGGGCGGTATAGCCGGCTTTGAACCCGTGGCGATCACAATCCCTCGTTTGGCAGTATACGTTTCACCATTGACTGCTACAGTCCGTGGCCCGGTCAATTGACCGGGTGCTTTGATCAGATGACCGCCATGCTTTTTATAACGTTTCATGGCATAAGAATCGTCCCATCCGCCGGTGATCCATTGAACACGTTCTGCTACAGGTGACCAATCCGGGTCAACATCAGCCTCGCCGGCTTTTTCTTCAACCAGTTCAGCTTCGTGCAAGGTTTTTGCAGCCCGCAACATCGTCTTTGAGGGCAGGCAGGCATAATACGGACATGAGCCACCTACCAGATGAGGTTCAATTCCCACCACTTCCAGACCTGCATCCAGCAATTGATGCGATAGATCCTCTCCACTTGTCCCGACACCTAAAATGATCACATCGGGGTTGTGATTTTGTTTTTCTTTTTTTGCATTTGCCATTGGTGTCTCCTTAA
>SKPR01000112.1 GCA_007119455.1 Candidatus Brevefilum sp.
GTCTTTAAGTGGCCAGATCAGATCCTTCGCCAGGCACGATTATCATTCTGCATGAAAAAATCGGCCCCATGAGGTCCCTGAGTGCCAGCTTCATAAATAGGGAGGTTCTTCAGCCCTTGCTCATCCCAGGCATCAATAATACCCTGGGTCAATCGCCAGGCTTCTTCAACTTCATCACTACGCGTGAACAAGGTCGCATCACCTATCAAGGAATCCAGAAGCAATCGCTCGTAAGCTTCGGGAGGGTGTCCACCAAATGCCTCTGCATAACTGAAACGCATTCTTACGGGTTCAATGCGCATCACATTTCCTGGCGCTTTAGCACCTAAGAACAAAGTGATCCCTTCATCGGGTTGGATGCGGATAACCAGAACATTTGGCGCTTCACCGGCCAGGTTTCTCTGACCAAATAACGCCAATGGCACCTGCGTAAACTGGATGGCAATTTCTGTCACCCGGTTTGGCAGACGTTTTCCCGAACGTAAATAAAATGGGACACCGGCCCAACGCCAGTTATTGACAAACAAACGAGCAGCCATATAGGTTTCAGTGATCGAATCTGGAGCCACATCCGGTTCATCACGATAGCTTGACACACGACTACCATCAATCGTCCCGGAAACATATTGTGCCCTGAAGGTGTTCTTAATGGCTTTTTCTCCTGAAATATCATTAATGGATTTGAGCACTTTAACCTTTTCATCCCGAACAGCTTTGGCATTGAATACAGCTGGCGCTTCCATCGCTGAAAGTGTTAGAAGTTGCAGCAAATGGTTTTGGAAGACATCCCTGACGACACCAGCTTTGTCATAATAACCCGCCCTGGTACCCACCCCTTCTGTTTCTGCCATGGTGATTTGAAGGTGGTCAATATACTTGCGATTCCAGAGCGGTTCAAATATACCGTTGCCAAACCGAAACGCTAGAATATTCTGGACCGTTTCTTTCCCCAGGTAATGGTCCATTCGGTAGATCTGGTCCTCATCAAATACAGCGTGCAACTTTCCGTCCAGCGAGAGTGCTGATTCTAAATCACGCCCAAAGGGTTTTTCCACCACAATCCTGCGCCAACCTTGTGGGCATTTCTCAAGGTCAGATTGGCCAATATGCTCGACAATTTCTGCATACCAGCCCGGAGGAGTGGAAAGGTAAAACAAAGTGTTCTCCACACCCAGCTTATTTAAAGCTTGGTTCAGTGTGGCATAGCCTGATTGATCCTGGAAGGTGGATTCAATATAAAAGGCATTGTCTAATAAACCATTCAGGATGCTTTCATCAATCGGTTTTGTACGTCCATAATCCATGACCCCCTGCCTCAAAACATCCCGCATTTTCTCATGGCTCCATGATCTGCGGGCAAATCCGAGGATATATAAAGGTTCGGGAAGCCGTCCTAACCTTGCATTTTCATACAGTCCCGGCATCAATTTTCGACGAGCAAGATCGCCTGTCACACCAAAAATGACAATGGCGACGCCTTCAGAACACCGCTCGTTTTTTACGTCAATCTCGGGCATCGACTTCTCCACTTCATTTTGAATCTAAAAGGCTAATACGTGCCTGAACCAATTTTACCTGATCGTTTAAACATTATAATTGAGATATAACGCTGTAATGAAAGGGAAATATTCATGGAATTAAGTCAGCTGACTGAAAAAATAAAAACAAACATCAACCAGGTGATCGTCGGCAAAGAAAAAACGATTGATCTTCTACTCGTTGCACTGATCTGCGAAGGCCATGTGTTAATTGAAGATGTCCCAGGTGTCGGTAAAACGATGCTGGCACGCGCGCTGGCAACCAGCCTGGGGGGACTATTCAAACGCCTCCAATGCACACCGGACCTGTTGCCAAACGACATCACAGGAATATCCGTCTTCAACCAGGCTTCCCATGATTTTGAATTCAGGCCTGGTCCGCTTTTTGTCAATATTTTGCTCGCTGACGAAATCAACCGCGCGACACCACGAACACAATCCGCGTTGCTGGAAGCCATGCAAGAACATCAGGTTACTGTAGATGGCCTCACTCGGCCGCTGCCCAGCCCCTTTATGGTACTGGCCACCCAAAACCCTGTGGAATATGAAGGGACCTTTCCCCTTCCTGAAGCCCAATTAGACCGTTTCATGCTAAAAATCGACATGGGCTATCCGACCCATGATCAGGAAGCAGAAATTTTGCGGCGACTTGAGAGACAACATCCCATCGAAACCCTGGATGCAGTCGTTCGGCCACAAGATGTACAGCAGGCATCTGCCAGAGTCTGGGATATTCATGTGGATCAGACAGTCATCGATTATATGATCCGATTGGTCAACCGGACCAGAAACCATCCCGACATTATCCTGGGAGGCAGTCCCCGTGCAACCTTATCGCTTTATAAAACCTGCCAGGCTTTTGCTGCACTTAACAACCGTGATCATGTCCTGCCCGATGACGTCAAATATCTGGCGGTACCCGTTCTTTCACATCGCCTGATGCTAAAGTCTGAAGCAGAACTGCGCGGAAGAACCAGTGACGAACTGATTATTCAGATTATCCAGGATACAACCCTTGATCTTCAAAACCAGGAAAATAAAACATGATTGACTATTTGCCATTCATCATTTTTTTGATGATCCTGGCATTGTTCCTCAGGGCTGAATCCGCTCTGACTGTTTTATACATGGTTTTGGGAACATTTCTTTTAGGCATTTGGTGGAATCGGCGTGCCCTCCAACATATTGAGATTTCAAGAGATTTCTCAGATCATGTCTTCCTGGGCGAAGACATCCCGGTGGTTTATGAAATTCACAATCAGAGCTTACTGCCAATCCTGTGGCTCGAAGTCCATGAAAGTCTGCCCGCCAATTTACGAGCTGGAAGAACAGTTAAGCATGTATTCAGCCTGGGAATAAGGGACAAAAAAAAGTTCACCTACCAACTCCACGCCTTTAAGCGAGGGTATTACGCGCTCGGACCAACCACAATCCGCTCTGGTGATCCTTTAGGACTGGTTCAACCCGGCCAGAAGGAACTTCCTGGTTCATCCCTGACCGTTTATCCCCAAATCGTCCAGCTGGATACACTAGGCATTCCCTCACGTTCGCCTTTTGGGACCATAAAACACCACGATCCGATCTTTGAAGACCCCAGCCGAATGATGGGAAAACGCGATTTTCAATATGGCGATTCAATCCGGCGAATAGACTGGAAATCAACCGCCTCCAGTGGTAAACTCCAGGTTAAGCTATACGAAGCATCGATCGATATGGAGGTGACAATCCTGCTGGATCTCAACCGGGAAAGCTATGATATTAAGACGTTTTACCCAGCGACAGAGCTTTCGGTGACCGCTGCCGCTTCCATTGCCGCCTGGGGAGAAAGACATGACCAGGCCATTGGGCTTCACACCAATGGCAGTGATCCAATAAAAACTGGCACAATGCCCAATCCCATCCAACCCAAAAAGGGAGCCGGACATTTTATCAACATCCTTGAAATCCTTGCCAGAATCGAACCCGGTGATGTACTGCCAGTTGATCATTTGGTCCAGAGTGCATTTCCACATCTCACCTGGGGGGCATCAATTATCCTGATCTCAGGCGGCCTGCAACCATCAACACTGGATCTTCTCAACCAGGCTCGTAAACGCGGCGTTCACCCCGTCGTCATCCTCACCAGCCACGCGAAAGAAAATAAACACCTTCAAAAACAGGCAGAACATTACAAGATCAAATTTTATGTTGCCTCAGACCCTGGTGAATTTAGAAAACAAGTCTTGGTTTAAGCAATGAAATTAAACCCTGAAAAACACACCTCACATCAACAGCGCAGCTCATTCATCGCCATCAATTTTTTGTTAGTCAGTGCCATGCTGGCCTGTTTTGCATTCTTTCTGGGGCAGTTCATTGAAACGATTTATCCAGAGTGGTCGGCCAATTTCTTTCCCGTATTGGCCTTCCTTATCGCAATCGAATCACTTTACCAGCGACATATTCAACGCAAGACCCCCCGCACCATGCAAAATCCGATCATCACCATCATGGTCGAACTTGTTCTTATCTTACTTTTCATAAAATTTGCATCAATGCTTATTTCCGGATTTTCAACCATCTGGATTGAGATGACCACCTGGCCAGAGAATTTTATTCCAGCCTTCTTTAATGCTGAATATGTAACGCGCGCTTTCGGATTGCTGCTCATCTGGGCGTTGAGCTGGGGATTCAGCCAACCGATAAACCAGCTGGAAGAAGATGAGGAACTTCTTGAACAGGAGAAATTGGGATATACCTTCAATGATCGCCAGATTGCCCGCCAAAAATTAATCACCCTCACCTTTGTTCTGGGCCTCACCATGATTGTATTGATGGTGATCATGAACAGCGCACTGGATGCTTTTACCTATTTCCATACGCCTCACACCTTTTTCCTGCCTGCGTTAATAATTTATTTTGCCCTCGCTTTTTTATTCCTGTCTTTTAACCAATACGCTATTCTGAAAATCCGGTGGTTTTTCAATGACATCAATGTTCAACCAGACCTCACCAGACAATGGTTGATCTATGCCGTGATATTCATTCTGGCCGCAATTTTAATCGCGACTTTACTGCCCACCGGATTTACAATGGGCTTTTATCCGGTTGCCAGGTTCATCAGTGAAGTCGTGGTTTTCTTGTTTTCAGTACTTCAATTTTTAATCATGGTTCCCCTGGCTTTATTAATATCCTTATTGAATGATGTTTTCCCGAGTGTGGTTAATAATACCGAACCTTTCTTACCCACAACGCCTGAAATCAGTCCAACGCTCCCTTCACCGACCACAGCCATGCCCTGGTGGGATGTGGTCAAATCAATCGCATTTTGGGTGACATTTTTAGGGATCATCGTCTTTGCCATTACCTATTATTTTAACAACCGACCCAATCTAAAGTCTATCATCAGCAGGGTCA
>SKPR01000144.1 GCA_007119455.1 Candidatus Brevefilum sp.
CCTACCGGGCAAAATTACGACTGGTGTTAGCCAGCACTATTGCGATACTGTTTTTAATTTTAGGCGCCCGGTGGGTTGTCGGCCCCTGGGTGCTGCATGTTGAGTGGGCGGCCCGGGCAGGGGAAGTTGATCCCTTCAGCCTGGATGGCGCCTTTACCCTGGCCGGCACCTGGATCGGTATGCTGGGTGGTTATGTCTATTTGATCGAAAAACGAGGCCCTTTCCTGGCGGATGAAGGCGGCTGGCGACGCCTGGTTCGTTTTTTCATCGGTCTGATCGGTATCATCATCCTGTACTTTGGCCTGGGTCAGGTCTTCCCTCGCGGGGCAACCGTGACCGGTTTCTCGCTGCGGTTTGTGCGGTTCGGTCTGATCGGGCTGTGGGTCTCGTGGTGGGGTCCGGTTGTGTTTGAGAAGTTGGGCATACTTCGGTTTTCTGCAAGTAACCAGGTTGAGTAATAACGAAAGTTAAATCCTGAAACGACCTTTCTTTTCATGATCCAATACCAGTCCTTTCATGGGCTGGTATTTTTTATGGGTTCTGATCGCTGAGCCAAATTAAAAAACTAAAACCAGCGTGTTAGATTCTTAAGGATTCTTTACATTTCCTTTGTGTAAGGCTTACATCCGGTTGTTAGAATGTTTTTACAAGGTCAAAATCCATGGTTTTGACGTCAAACAGCTCAATGAGATAAAAAGGAGTTAACATGATCAAAAAATTGTCTATTCTTCTGGTGCTGGCGATCGGGTTTGGGTTTGCTGCTTTCGGCATCGTCAATCCAACGCATGCCCAGGAGGCTGAGTCTCCAGAAATGGATACCGCGACAGGTCCTGAACGGGAGGAGTTGGCCTATCAATTTGCATATTCTTTCCAGCTGGGTAATCAATTGCGTGGTCAGGAACCGGTTTTAAACCATCACCAGACACGTACCAGAACGCAGCTTGGTGAATTTCAAGGCGATGAATGCCCTGGTGAGGGCGAGCGCCAGCAATTGCAGATTCAGCTTGGGGAGAACCTGAATGAGATGCGACAAACCCGCCTTCAACTTAAAGACGGCTCGTGCAATGGGCAATGCCAGTTATTAAATCTGAGCGGGCAATAAGCTAAAGCCTTTAACAATGAAAATGGGGCTGCCAAAAAACAGGCAGCCCTGTTTTTCATTTATGATCAGAATTTCGGGTTGCGTTAGTGGCAATTTATGAGACACCTATGCAGGAACAGCATTATGCTTGATCACGTCCCGGTACCATTCGAAGCTGGCTTTCGGAGTGCGTTTGCGTTCAGGGTCGTTAAAATTGACGTTGATCAGCCCAAACCGCAGGTCATACCCTTCTGCCCATTCGAAATTATCCATCAGGCTCCATACATAATAACCGCGCAGGTCAACGCCTTTTTGAATGGCCTGATGGGCGGCCTGGAAGTGTGCCCGCAGATAATTAATCCGACCTTGATCGTTCACAAAACCGGTATCGTCAACCGGTTCACCTAATGCAGTGCCGTTTTCAGTAATATACAATGGTGGGAGGGTGTAATCTTCCTGTATCTGGGTTAGCAGTTCGGTCAACCCTGAAGGGCAGATGCCCCAACCCTTATCGGTGATCGTCCAACCCGGGTCAACTTTTGGCTCGGTTTTTAGTTTGAATAAACCATGGGGGTTGAAGCTGGCAATCTGGCTGAAATAATAATTGACGCCGAGAAAGTCGATTGGCTGGTTGATGACACCCATGTCGCCATCCTGGATCTCAGGAGTCATCCCATCCAGCCATGCCATCAGTTCATCCGGATACTGACCTTTGAAGATGGGGTCCATAAACAACTGATTGATGAACATTTCGATCCGTATGGCAGCAGCAACATCGGCCGGGTCGTCCGTTTTGGGTTTGAAGGGGGCCAGGTTTAAGACGATCCCGATCTCACCTGGATAACCAAACTGGTGGTAGAGCTGAACGGTCTGACCATGGGCCAGGTGCAGGTGATGGGTGGCCTGCAGGGCCTGGTGATAACTGGCAATTCCTGGTGCAAAGGAACCATCGCCATAACCTGAGAATGCCACCACAAAGGGCTCATTGTGGGTGGCCCATTGGGGGATGCGGTCTGCTAATTTCTCAAACACAACCCGGGCATAATCTGTGAACCAGTCCGCGCTGGCCCGGTTGGCCCAACCCCCTTTGTCCTGCAAAGCCTGGGGAAAATCCCAGTGGTTGAGGGTCGCATTGGGCCTGATGCCAGTGTTGAGCAGTTCGTCCACCAGACGGTCATAAAAGTCCAGGCCGCGCGGCTCCACCCGGCCGGTGCCATCCGGTAAAATCCGCGGCCAGCTGATCGAAAAACGGTAGGATTGCAAGCCGAGGTCTTTCATCAGGGTCACATCTTCCAGCATGTGGTGGTAGTGGTCGCAGGCGATATCGCCGGTATCTCCGTTCAAAATCCGGTGGGGTTGGTGGGTGAAGCGGTCCCAGATGGACTCGCCTTTGCCGTCTTCCTTCCAGGCCCCTTCGATCTGGTATGAGGCTGTCGCAGCCCCCCAGGTGAATGCTTTGGGAAATTCTAAGTGGGTCATTGTTAAATCCTTTGGTCGTATTTTCTCCCATAATTGGGATCGATTTCATTATAAATCATCTTGCTGTCTGGAAGTAAAGGTTTCCCTTTTTTATCCTTCAGGCATAGTTTACCAGCGTTATAATGAAAGTATGACTCCAAAACAACGCGTTTATGCACAGATCAATCACCAGGAAACGTCTCCTGTTCCATATACATTGACCTTCGAAACACCGGACCTGGCCCGGAAACTGGATGCTTATTATGGCGACCTCGCCTGGCGCAACCGGCTGGACAATCATATCGTGGATGCGCCCATGCCGCACCCCTTGCTGGGGATCCCGGGCGAAAGAACCGGCGAAGCAGCCTTGATCAAAGATCTCTTTGGAGCCCAATGGGACCTGCACAAACGCCCCGCTCACCTGGTTGGACCGCCGCTCACATCCCCTGAACTGAATGGTTATACTTTTCCCCCAATTTCTGCCTGTTTTGAGCCGGATTGGGAAACGGCAGCAAGGGCCTTTATTGACGCCCATCCCGATCATTTTGTGGTGGCCAGCCCGGGGTTTGGCATCTTTGAACGCACCTGGGTTCTGCGCGGGTTTGAGGACATGCTGTCCGATGTGGTTCTGGAGCCGGCTTTTTATGAAGGTATGGTGGAGGCCATCACCGATCACCAGTTACAGATTGTGGATCGCATGCTCAAAGTCCCCCTGGATGGGATCCTTTTCAGCGATGATTGGGGTTATCAGGATGGGGTGTTGATCGGGGTTGAACGCTGGCGGAAATTCATCAAGCCCCATCTAAGACGTCTTTATGACCGTGTGCACCAGGCTGGCAGGGTCACGCTGAACCATGTCTGCGGGTCCGTTCGGGAGATCATACCGGATATTATCGAGGTTGGCCTGGATGTGCTTGAATCTGTTCAGCCCGAAGCCTCAGGAATGAACCCTTATGATCTCAAGCGGGAATTTGGCAGCGACATCACTTTTTGGGGCGGCCTGGGGTCGCAAAGCACGATCCCATACGGTACACCTGCAGAGATCAAGTCAGAAGTCACCAGATTACTGAGGGAGATGGGTGCGGGTGGGGGCTATATCCTGGCCCCGTCCAAGGGCATCCAACCGGGGACACCCCCGGAGAACATGGCCGCGCTGGTGGAAAGTTTTGTGGAACAGGGGGCTTCGTTCAGTTATTCAATGAATTGTGAATAAAAATCGTTAATTTTTGGCTGAGTGGCACTTTGCGCGGCTTTTTCTTCAACCAGCTTCCGGTTGCGGCTGGCAGCTTTTTGGCGCAATCGGGGTGATCGCAGGGCTTCCACGCTGGCGGCGGCCAGGGCTTGGGGGTCGCGTGGGTCTACCAGCAGCCCGTTCACGCCATCAACAATCCATTCACACAGGGATTCAATATCGCCAACGACCGGGAAGCAACCGCAGGCCAATGCTTCCAGCAAGGTGTTGGGGGTGCCGTCGTGGCTGCTGGGGGACACAAACACCTGGGACTTCTTCATCAGGGCCCAGAGTTGATTCTGGGGCAGTTTTGGTAAAAGGAAAGTCTGGGCTTCAATCCCAAGTTGTTTGACCCAGGCCCTTGCCTGATCAAGTCCGGCCATAGCCGGGCAAATGAAGACGGTGTTGGGCTGTTGTTCCAGCACCAGGGGGATGGACGCGAAAAACGCATCCTGATTAACGGAGCCCGGGCGCAAACCACGCGGGTTGATGACCCATACTGTCTCCTCCGGAATGCCAAACGCATCCGGGTCAAAACCTTCTGCCCGGTCAATGGCATCCAGATCCAGCCCGCCAGAACCGGGGATCACCAGAGCCGGGGCCTCAGGGTCAAGCCCCCAGGCTTGCGCCAATCCCACGTCCCGTTGGGTATCCGATGTCAGGCCATTGGCCCTTGCCAGGCAGCGTTTTGTGCGGGCTTGCATCAACCTGGAGCCTAACGCATGCAGGGTCAGGTCATTGCCCCAGGTGGCCACGATCATCGGGATTTCGGGCGGTGTATGGCTGGCCAGCATGCCCTCAAAGGGGATCCGCAGTGCATGTACCAGGTCAGGCCGCCAATCCCCCACCAATCGCCGATAGGTGTGCACATGATAATGGAGGGAGAGGGGGCCCAGGTGGTATCGGAGGTTCTGGAAGGCGGGCGAAAAACGGCGAATAAATTTTTTCAATCCTGATCCGGATGCCCGATTTGGTGGTCCCGATGCTTGGGTACCAGGTCGGCTTGTAAACTGACTGAAGGCCACAGGTATGACCTGAAAATGAACCAGGCTTTCAGGCAGGTCGCAGGGGTAGGTTGAGATCAGGCTGACCTGAAATTCGGCCGACTGTGTGTTTTTGATCCAGCTTCGGGCTGTCGGGCTGCGTC
>SKPR01000051.1 GCA_007119455.1 Candidatus Brevefilum sp.
GGCCATCGGCCAGTATGAAATGGACCCCATCAAGACCGCTGCGGAAGCCTGCGCGCGGACGATCGCTGCCGGGCGGGCGGTGTTGATGTTCGGCGCCGGGCACAGCAGCCTGCCGCCCCAGGAAGCCTTCCCGCGCATTGGCTCCATCGTTGGTTTTGTGCAGATCACCGAGCCGGAACTGGGTTTTAATGGCTTTGTGACCGGCAAAGGCGGCCAGCGTCAGATGTCCTTCCTCGAACAAACAAAGGGTTTCGCCCGTGTCATCCTGGCTAACTACAGGCTGACCCCGAAGGATACGCTGATTGTTTTCTCCAACTCAGGCATCAATGCCCTGCCAGTGGAATTGTGCAGCCTGGCCAGTGATCAGGGGCTCACGACGATCAGCATCGGCTCAACCGCCCATGCACGGGCCAATCAACCCAAGAATCCCCTCGGGAAGCGGCTGCATGAAATCGCGGATATTCACATCGACAACCACGTCCCGGCAGGCGACACATTGGTTACCCTTTCAGAGGGCGTTCACATCGGCGGCGGCTCAACCATCGCCGGGATGGTGATCATGAACACCCTGGTTGTTGAAACGATCCGGCTTCTGGTCGATTGGGAAGTGCCGATTAACATCTATCCCAGTCACAATGTAACACAGGATCTGGATGAAGTCCTGGCGCAAGAAGAAGCACTGTTTGAAGCACATAAAGCATTGATGGCGAAATTATAGGAGGCAAGATGAAGTTCTGGCTGGCAACGGCAAATATCAAACGGGCTGAAACATGCCTGGCTTACGGCATTTTCGAGGGCATCATCACCAACCCGCATGTGGTGGCGCAGGAAGGGCGTGATCCGAAGGCGCTTTTCAAAGACCTGTGCCGGATCGCACCTTATGCCTATTATCAACTGCATGCCGGTGAAGTCGAGGCCATGCTGGCCGAAGCGGAGGAGATGCTGGCGATTGACCCGGATAAAATGCGCATCAAGGTGCCAGCCACGCGTAACGGGCTGGGCGTCATCCGCAGGCTGACAGACCAGGGCTTGAGGGTGATGGCAACGGCTGTGCCCACCAGCACCTGGATGGTGCTGGCCGTGGCAGCAGGCGCAGTGGCGATTGCCCCCTACAGCGGTATGCTCCAGCGCCGTAACATCCTTTCAAAAATGGAAGGTGTGTTTGACATGCAGTCGATCATCGATGCACAGGGTTACGATGTTGAAATCTGCACCGGCATTTATGATGCCACGGAAATCCCCCGGTATGCGGCTCAGGGGATCAAGTCGGCCTTTATCTGGGAAAAGGATGTGGAAGCTTATCTAACTCAGGAACTGGTCGATGAAGCTGCGGCCAATTTTGAGGATGACTGGGCGCAGATCGACGCTTATTGATCTGGATGGTTTTCCAGCTCGTCGATCATGTCCAAGAATGTCGAAACAACCTCCGGGTCAAACAAGGTCCCGGCCTGCTCTTTGAGATAATCGACAACTTTATCCCGCGGCCAGGCGTCGCGGTAATAGCGGTCTGAATTGAGGGCGTCCCACACATCCACCACGGCAAAGATGCGCGCTGCCAGAGGGATTTCTTCGCCCTGTAATCCTTCCGGGTAACCGGATCCATCCCAGCGTTCATGATGATAACGGGGGATCGCCAGGGCTGGTTTGAGAAAGTCAATATCGCCCAGCATGTGGTAGGCCATCAGGGGATGCTTTTTCATAGTAGCCCACTCATCTTCTGTCAGTGGGCCTGGCTTTTGCAGAATGACGTCGGGGATGCCCATCTTGCCGATATCGTGAAGAAAAACACCACGCTGGATATGGGCCAGATCGTCCTCATCAAAACCAAATCTTTTCGCGACCTGCACTGTCAGTTCAACCACACGCCGGCTGTGACCAACGGTCTCCTGGTCGCGCAATTCCAGCGCCCGTGCCCAACCTTCGATGGTGGCATCATAAGCCTGGAGAAGTTCTGCATTGGCCTGCCGCAACTGCATAAACAACAGCAGGTTATCGAGAGCGATGGCTGCCTGCCCGGCCAGAATTCCTGCAAATTCAACCCAATCCTCATCCGGGCTAAGTTTGCTGCGATGAAAAATTTGCAGCACACCCAGCAAGTTCCCTTTGGCAACCAGCGGAAGCCCATAATAAGAGACAAACTTCTCGTCAGCCAGGTTGACGGGGTATGACGTTCCCTCATCGGTGTGTTGAATTTCAGAGATGAACAGGCTGGTGCGATTTTGGGCAACCTGGCCTGAAAATCCCTGACCGAGGTTGATCCGAGCCTCAGCCTCCGGTTCAGCGCGCAGCCCAACCCCACGCTCCGCTATCAGCTGCTCAGTTTCATCATCATAGAGTAATAACGAGGCCGCATCAACACCCAACCCCTCGGTAATCTGTTTCAAGATCACGTCAAACGCTTCTTCCAATTTAATGCTGCTGGTGATCGTGCTATCAATCTCACGCAGGATGTGCAATTTCTCGACCTGCTCTCTGACCCGCTCGTAGAGCTGGGCATTCCGAATGGCGATCGCAGCCCGGTGTGCAAACTGCATGGCAATCTCAATATCGGATTCTGAAAATGGCTGGTCCGTTATGCGATCAATGGCGAAAAGACCAATTGTCTTCTCCTGGCAGATCAAAGGAATCCCCATCCAGGCCTTAATTTCCGAAGGCAATTCATCATCATCCGGTTGGATGAATTCTGGAAAGTCTTCAGAAACATTGGTTGTTACAATCGGCTTTTTTTGCTTTACAACCTGGTAATTGGGAAAACCTGGCTCAGATGAGAAACAAAGCCCTAAAATATTTTCCGCGTTTTTAAATCCACGACAGGCAACGATACATTGCTGATCCCCTTCATTTAACATCACAGACATCGAATCATAAGAGATTAAATGACCCAATCCATACGTGATCGTATCAAGAACCTCAGCCAAATCCAGGATTGAGATGATTCTTTCATCAATATCCTGCAGGGCTAAAATACGTTGATAATAGCTTTCTCTCTCCTGCTCGGCCTGCTTGCGCTCGGTGATGTCGCGGGCCATGCTGATCAAAACACGCCGTCCATCCGGGTGTGTGCCCAGGGGGGCTGAACTGAAATGCCAGATGCGCCGCTCACCTGATTTGGCGGTGAAGGTGAATTCACCCTCATCAACCGGTCCATCAATGGCATAGAGGGAATCGATATAATCCACCATGTCCTGTCGGTCCTGGCCGTAAACAAGATCAATCCAGTGGTTGATGGTCGGAATTTCCGCCAGGCTATAGCCACTGAGTTCAGTCCAGCGATTGTTGATGTCGATCACCTCGGCACCCTCGGCATGGACCATCACAGGGTAGGGGGCATTGGTAAACACATTCCGGAAGCGTTCTTCACTCTCACGTAACTGGTTGAGCGTTTGACAACGCTCATAATAAGCGGCGATATTTCCGGCAATGTTGGATAGCAAATAGTGCTCATCCGGGTATTCAAAGGGTTTATCCAGCGTATACCCCATCGCGATCAACCCGATCTGCTCCTCACCGATCATAATCGGTGCTTTAATCTGGTTGGGCAAAGCTTCTGAATAACCCGGGCTTTCGCATTTCGTTGAACCCACCTCAATTTTCGCTACAGCCAGGAGGGGGTATTTCATAGAAATAACCAGGGTTTTGGCCACTGCTTCGCATAAGTCATCCAGCGCAGGTTCAGTTTGGATCACCCGACTGATCTCAGTCAGGCAGCGCAACTCCTTAACCCGCTCTGTCAGGATGTTCTGTACATTTACCAGATCGGAGACATCCAGAAAAGTTGAGAAGACCTGGTAAGGCTCGGGTTGGCCTGGTTTGAATTTAGGAATGGCGCTCACGCTAATCCAGACATGGGCTTTTCGTTTGGGATTGAAGACACCGAAGACAAAATCCTCCACTCTTTTCCCGGTACGCAGGGCCACCATGGCCGGGTGCTTATCCCCCGGGAGGGGTTCACCGTTGCGGGGGATGGCCTGCCAGGCCGGGTCCAAAGACGTCTTCCCCTGCATCTGGTCAAGGGATAATCCTAAAATCTGTTCTGCTGCCGGGTTAGCCGAGATTATTTCACCGGTGGCATCCTGGTAAACCACCCCCTGGGTCATGGTTTCATATAAGTCCCGGTATTGTTCTTCACTTTGTTTGAGGTTTTGCTCAGCAATGACCCGATCTGTCACGTCGTAGAAGATCGCTGCCACCTTACCTTCCTCAGGCGTGTACACGGAGATCGCGAGATGACGATCAAGCATGGGCACATCATAAGTGACAGGTTGCTGTAAACCGGTCTGATTAAGTTGTTGATGTAAATTGTCCAGCATTTCACGGGTTGTGCCGGGTAAAGCCTCAGAAATTGTGCGGTTGAGCACCGCCTCCGGTTTCAAGCCCGTATGGGTTTCGAAGGCCGGATTGACTTCACGAAAAATGAAATCAATGGGATGTTCGTTTACATGATGAACGACATCGACTATGGCGAACCCCGATTGGGCCTGCTCAAAAAGCTGCCGGTATTTTCTTTCGCTCTCGGTCAGGGCCAGTTGAGCCTGTTTTCGATCCGTGATGTCCTGAAAGGTCCCCCGCAGCCCAACGCAACGGCCATCAACACGGACTGACCTGCCAATGGCCCGCACCCACAGATGATTCCCCCTGGCTGTGACAAATTGCAGTTCCAGATCATAGGGATCGCCGCAATGGCTGGTATGCTGGATGGCTTCCAGGAGTATCGTACGGTCAGGTTCCGGGAAGAATGCCACAGCCCGGTCCAAATTCGGTACATAATCCGGCGGCACCTCGTGAATTTCGCGGGTTACTTCCGACCACCACAGTTTTTCGTTTTCAAGATCGAGCGCCCAGGCGCC
>SKPR01000012.1 GCA_007119455.1 Candidatus Brevefilum sp.
GGCTGAATCGGCAACCCTATCCATCGAAACGCCAGCAACCATTGAAACAACCATTATTGATTCAAACGATGCCCTGGAAGGGCTGGTTGCCATTTTGAATGAAGCAGATCTGATCGCCTTCGACACCGAAACAACCAGCACCGATCCAATGCAGGCTGATCTGGTCGGGATTTCTCTTGCTGTGCAACCCGGTCATGGGTATTACATACCCGTTGGCCATGTAGAAGGCGAACAGCTCTCGAAAGACAGCGTCTTTCAAGCCCTAAAAGGACCGCTGACGAATCCGGATATTGGTAAAGCAGGCCATAACCTCAAGTATGACTATCTGATCCTCAAACGGGCCGGATTGCAAGTGGCGCCTTTGACCTTTGATACCATGATCGCTGAGTGGTTGATCAACCCCGCCTCCCGCAATCTCGGATTAAAAAACCTGGCCTGGGTCCGGCTCGGTTATGAGATGACACAGATTGAAGCACTGATCGGCAAGGGACGCGGTCAAAAAACCATGGACCAGGTGCCGATCAGCGAGGTGGCTCAATACGCTGCAGCTGATGCGGCCATTTGTCTGCGCCTGATCCCTGAACTTAAAGATGATCTCAGGAAGCAAGACTCTGGATCTTTATTCCAAACCATGGAGATGCCCCTGATCACTGTCCTGGCTGCCATGGAAGAGGTAGGAATTAAACTCGATTCTGAATTCTTTGAGGAATTCTCTCACCAGTTGGAAGAGAAATTGGGTGAAATTGAAACAAAAATCCACGAAGCTGTTGGATACAATTTCAATCTCAATTCGACCCAGCAGCTTTCAGAGGCGTTATTTGAAAAACTTGCGCTTGAACCACCCGATCGAGCCCGTAAAACCGCATCGGGTTTCTACTCCACTGCTGCGGCTGTCCTTGAGGCGATGAAGGGGCAACATCCGGTGATTGAGTGGGTGCTGGAATACCGCGAGCTGGAAAAATTACGCTCAACTTATGTGGATTCTTTACCACAACAGATCAACCCTGAAACCGGCCGGGTTCATACATCGTTCAATCAGACCGGAACGGTGACCGGACGGATTGCCTCCTCAGACCCGAACTTGCAAAATATTCCCACCCGCACCGAGATCGGCCGCCGGGTGCGAAATGGTTTTATCGCACCTTCAGGCTTCCAACTTCTGGCGGTGGATTATTCACAAATTGAATTGCGCATTGTCGCCCACATGGCTGAAGACAAAGCCATGCTGGAAGCCTTTCGCGCCGGCCAGGATATTCATGCCACCACGGCTGCAGCCGTCCATGGGGTTGACCTGGATGATGTCACACCTGAAATGCGGCGGCATGCTAAAGCCATTAATTTTGGCCTGATCTATGGGATGAGCGCTTACGGGCTGACCAACGCCACCGACCTCACCCTGGCCGAAGCTGAAAATTTTATTGAGACTTATTTTAAGAAATTCCCCGGCGTCAAATCCTACCTGGATGGCATCCGTGAAACAGCCGCCGAACAGGGTTATGTGGAGACACTCCTGGGGCGGCGGCGTTACTTCCCCAACCTTGAGCGGGGTGCTGGATACAATGTTCGCCAGCGTGAAGAACGGGAAGCGATCAATGCCCCCATCCAGGGCTCTGCAGCCGATATCATCAAACTGGCCATGCTCCGGCTGCCTGAGGCAATAGAAAATGCAGACTTTAAAGCCAACATGCTGCTGCAAGTCCACGATGAACTGATCTTTGAAGTGCCGGAGGACGAGCTGGTGGAAACTGCCAGCCTGGTGCAAAAGGTAATGGAAAACGCTTTCGAAATCGACATCCCACTCAGCACTGAGGCCAAAGCCGGAGGCAGCTGGGGACAAATGGAAGCGCTGCAGCATAGAAAATAATTTCAAAGCGGATTGTCAAACGGGCAATTGCCACACTACAGAAAACCCAGGTTTGGGATATTCTGACCTATCTTTCATGTTCCCCTGATATTTTTCAGGCCATCATGCTCACGCGGCTATAGAGCTGCTCGCGGATATTGAGGATCTGACGACGCAGACGGTCATCCGTTTCAATCAGATCGTTGACTTTATCACAGGCATAGATCACGGTGGTATGGTCACGGCCGCCCACAAAATTTCCGATTTGAGGCAGTGACACCCCGCCTTCTTCACGCAGCAGATACATCGCTACCTGGCGTGGGAGGGCTACCTCACGGCTGCGATCACGTCCCAACAAGCGATCGGTTGACACCCCAAATGCCCTGGAAACAGCCTCCAGGACATGCTCCGGTTCGAGATCGATGCCCTGGGGGAGGAAATCTGCCAGGGCGGTATGGGCCAGTTCCAGGGTGAGAGGGATCCCGCTCAGATCAGCGTAAGCCAGCACCCGGTTCAGCGCGCCTTCCAGCTCGCGAATATTCGACTGAACCTGGCGGGCAATCATCTCGAGAATCTCAGCGGGCACTTCACGGCCAAAGCGTTCAGCTTTGGCACGCAGGATGGCCAGCCGGGTTTCAACATCCGGAGGTTGAACATCGACCGTCAGGCCCCATTCGAACCGCGACCGTAGCCGTTCTTCCAGTGTGACCAGTGCTTTAGGCGACCGGTCGGAGGAAATTACAAGCTGCTTGTTCTGCCCGTGCAGGGTGTTGAAGGTGTGGAAAAATTCTTCCTGGGTGGATTCCTTGCCGGCGATAAATTGAATGTCGTCAATCAGCAGCACATCAACCTGCCGATATTTTTCCCGGAAAGCAGGTGTGGCATGGGTTCGGATGGCGTTGATCAGGTCGTTGGTAAATTCTTCAGAGGACACATAAAGCACATTTAATTTCGCGGGCTGGCAGGTATTGCCGATGGCATGCAATAAATGGGTTTTTCCCAAGCCCACACCGCCGTAGAGGAACAGCGGGTTGTATGCTCGGGCCGGGCTTTCCGCAACGGCCATACTGGCGGCATGCGCCAGGCGGTTGTCGGAACCGACAACGAAGTTGTCAAACCGGTAGCGTCCATTAATGGTCGGGTTTTCGACGACCTCGGGGAGGGAAACCTGACCTGGCACAGGTTCGTCCGACCTGGTTGTGTTGGGCGACCAGACCTTAAACTGCGGAGTCACCGAATTACCCATCATCCCGGTCAACATTCTTGAGATGGTTGCACTGAGACGATTATCCAGCCAATCACGGGCATAGGCGTTTTTCACACCGATCTCAATGCACCGGGTTTTTTCATCGTATCCGAGAAATTTCGCATTGCTGACCCAGGTATCAAAAGATGCCTTGGACATTTCGTGTTGGAGTTGACCGAGGGTGGCCTGCCAGGCATGTTCAGCATTCATTAAGATAATTCCTCTCTTCTGTGCGATGCGATGATCCACCGATGTGTTGTATAAATGTCGTGTAACTGCTCAGGCAGTTCTGCTGCTGAAGGCTGGGGGTGTGGCGTGGCGGTGAAGCCGTTAAACCAGACCTCCCCAACTTCCCTTGCATGCTGAGTAATTACATTGTAGATAAATAATCGCCACTGCTGAAAAATATGAGTGGCGGAAAAAAATCAACTAAGCCATTTGGCGATCAGATGAGTTTTTGATCGTTGCCCGCTCGCTGGATAAGTATTCAATATTTTAACAGAGAGCTGGAAAACTCTCAACCCGATTCAGCCAAAATTTGCTAAAAGAATCTGAATCTTTAAGAAGCCGCAGTCTTAAAAACTATGATATTTCAGATAAGAATTAAATATCTGAGAAGACCTTAATTAATGCTCGTCTTTACAGGGGTTAAGCTATCCACAGCCCCCATATACAGGGGGAGTCAGTGAATTCCCACGATTTATTTTGCTATTTGGGAAGATCGATTTTTGATGGTTTCCGAGAAATTGCTCATATGTTCGAGATATTGATTCGGAAAATGGAATCAAGCATTTTTTTCCTGAATCATCATTCTGGCGGCTCGCCTTCCGATCTCAACAGCAAAATTAGTGCCGCGATCCCAGGGGTAGACCTGGCTCATACTGGCATAATATAAACCAGGAATGGGGGTTTCAATCGCCGGAATGTTTTGAGAATGATTGACGAGGGGCACAGGCTGGGCGTAACGAGTCCGGAAAAGCCAGGATTTTTTAACCCATTCCGCTGAGAAATCCGGATTAAACTTTTTAAGATTCGGAAGAAAAATATCATGCAGTTCATCTTTGCTCAGGTCAAAATAGGCGTGATCCTGAGGAAGGTAATCCCCCACATAGACAATATGATCGCCGCCAAAATAATCGGGTGAGAGGAAGTTGGTATGCTCGACCAATGACAGGAAGGGGAAACCGGCACTTTTCGGAATGTTGTACCAGTAATAGCCTTCCCTGGAGAGCTGATGCTTGAGGGAGAAGATCATCACCACAGCCCCCATACTTTTTAATGCTAACAAGCCCTGAAGATATTCATCCGGCAAGCCGGGTGCCATTCGGGCCAACAAACCGGGTGAAGTCGTGGATAAGACCTGGTCAAACACTTGTTTTTCTTCATCGGCGGTAGTAATCGTGATTTTCCCTTCATCTGCTTGATGGATGGCTTGTACCGGTGTTTCTAGGAGAATTTTTACACCCATTTCCCTGAGGCGGCCGGCCAATTTATCTGAAAACACCTGAAACCCGCCTTTGAAGGTGCCCAAACGGGTGGTCCGGGCATACAGCCGCGCCCATAACCAGGCCATGTTCACGACTCTGGCGTAGTTCTCGCTGAATTTGCCAATCATCATCGGTTCCCACATGGTTTCGTACACACGGTCTCCCGCCCATTTCCGCATCCAGGCATCCACGGTTGTTTTTTCCAATGCTGCCCAGTTTTTCGTCATCCGCAGATACAATCCGA
>SKPR01000052.1 GCA_007119455.1 Candidatus Brevefilum sp.
ATCAAATTGGAGGCAGTGTTGGCGAAGAAAGCCATCTTTGAAGGTCTGGTATATGATGAAAATGGGAACCCGGTCCAAACAGGGTGGGTCGGGAGTGAACCCTGTTATATTGTCGACGACGATGGCTTTTTGCGGCATATTCCCGCTGAGGATGTTGATCGCCAGATCTGGGAGCAAATGAATCAGCAAATTGAAGGGCATGAGGATCTGATCTCTGAAAAAGCCGCTGAAATGCTTGGGCAGGAAGATATCTTCACCATGGCTGCCATCAAGAACCAATTAAAAAACCTGGATTCACAATTTGATCAACTGGCCCAGATCGGTATCCCTGAAGAAAGCCGTGTATATCTTGGGATGGTGGGTTTCAGGGTTATTATTTCGTTACGCGGTGAAGTTTTGGAGGTGGTGCAACCAGGTATGATAGATGATCCGGGTGAGGAATAACCCCAGAAAAATGCGAAAACTACAGTAAAATTAAGCTTGAGGAGAATTAAAACTGTGCCGGATTTTATCGTACACGTTGATGAATCGGATTTTGAATATGAAGTCCTCCAATACTCCAGCCGCACCCCGGTAGTCGTGGATTTTTGGGCGACATGGTGTGTCCCCTGTCGTGTATTGGGACCAAAATTGGAGTCGCTCGCCAGAGAAGCAGAGGGGAATTTCAGGCTGGCAAAAGTAAATGTTGATGAAAATGTGCGTTTAGCCAGGCAATACAAAGTCCGTAATATCCCTGCAGTTAAAGCTTTCGTGGATGGTCAAGTTGTTGGAGAATTTTCTGGCGTTCTATCCGATGAGGGTCTAAGGGATTTTATCCGCAGATTGGCACCTGCACCTGAAGACCTGGTATACAACAAGGGTCGGAATCTGCTGCAAATGAAAGCCTATGATGAGGCTGAGGATGCCTTCAGAGAATTTCTTTCCATGCGACCCCATCATCCGGGAGCCTTATTGGGGTTGGTGCGGGTACTGCTATTGCAGGGTGAAGGAAGTGAAGCGAAAGTATTATTGAAAAACTTCCCTGCCAGCCCGGAATATAATATTGCCCAATTATTAAAACCGGTCGCAAAGGCTTTTGCTGAAGCTGAATCTGAGGATATAGAAAATGAAGACCCATTGGAGGCCGCTTTCCGGAATGGGATCCGCCTGGCCCGGCGAGGAAATATCCTGGCAGCCATGGATGGATTTCTGGATATCCTCCGCAAAGACCGACATTATCGAGGGGGCGAAGTGAAGGATATTTTTGTTGGCTTATTAGCCCTGATCGGTGAAGAGCATCCCGAAGCACGCCAGTACCGTAAAGACCTCTCAACAGCTTTATTTTAAGTACTGGATTTCCTTTTGTTTGAAATTCGAAATGACCAGAATTACCCGTATGATAGCACTTCGTGTACGCTGATCCGGGTTGCGCGGCGGGATGGGCTGATCGAAGCTACGATCGAAATAACCAGAACGGTTACCAGCCAGACTCCAACGGCCGGGTAGTTAAAAGCAAAATCCAGATCAACTTCGAGCATGGTTTGACCCAGGGTGCGCGCCATAGGTTGGGCGAGGATGAAAGCCAGGGGTGTGGCAATCAGGAAGCTGATCAAACCTTGTAAGACGCCTTCCATGATAAACATGGTCATGATGTTGTGTGATTGAGCCCCGATAGAGCGTAAAACACCGATTTCACGTGTCCTTTCGACAACACTGATACCCAGTGAACCTGCCAGGCCTATGCCGCCGACCATCCCGGTTAACATCGCCAGGCTGAGGAGCATGGAGGTGATTGAGTTGAACTGATTGTCGGCATAGACCCGCTCTTCCAATCGGGCTGTGGTGGTATAAAAATCAATCGTGAGGCCCGCTGTCTCGTAATGTGTTTTTAAACCTTCTGCAAACGCCGTTTCCTGCTCCAAATCAGCCACATTTCCTTTGACCAATACCTGTGTGGCTCGATTCTCCTGTCCGGTCACTTCAGTCATGGCTGAAAGTGGGGCATAGATCGGTTCGATCACAAACCCCGTGCCATAGATCACCCGGTATAAACCAACAATTTCCCACTCAGATGTACCTAATTCGCCCAAATCCAATGAGACGAGATCGCCGACGAATAACTGGTTCTTATTGGCAGTCTCCTCGCTCATCACGACGACCTGGCCATCATCTGCCTGCAGCCATCTTCCGGACATGATGATCGGGCGGTACATTCTGGATCCGGCGGGTATTCCCAGTAATTGGGCACCTAATCCGGCTGAATCCTGCAGCCTTTCTCCGGCCCTCAAAATCGTGGCATTGCGCGAGAACCACATTTCAGCTTCTTCCACATCATCGATTTCTTGAGTCAGGCTTAGAACCTCATCAATATCTTGATCACCCGTAAATCCAATCCGGACGTCGTATCCTTGACGGGCCATTTCGTTATCGAGGGTAAAATTGATGGATGCAATCAATGACATCACAACCAGGAACATCACACCGGCAGTGATCAGCGAAAGCAGCGTCAGAGCAAGACGGCCTTTACGCCGGAAAAGATTGCCCAGAGCGGCAGCGTACATGGTTGGTAAAAAACGGGCGCTGAATTTCTCGATAACCTGATCGAGAAGTTTCTGTTTGAAATCGCCACCCAAACCATAAGTTGAGAGCGCTTCACGGACTGTTATGGCTGTTCCTTTTATGACTGGCCAGAGGATAGCCAGCAAGGGGATTACAAGGGCGGATATAGACTGAAGAATAAGCGCGCGTTGTGAAACCTGAAACACATCATAGTCAATATTGAAAAGATTGAGAAACCAGCGACTCATAAAAAATGAAAAAACAGCGCTGGTAGGCATGGCCAGTAAAAGAGACACGAGGCCAAAGATAAAGACATTAACCAGATACAACCCAACAATCTTTTTCCGACGCCCGCCAATGGCTTTAATGATCCCGATTTGATCGGTTTGCTGTGTGATTAAGGCTGTAAAAGTATTGAATACAAGCACCATACTCATAAACAGGGCAACCACAGCCATGACCTGTAAGACCAGATTGATACCCTCCACAAACATCCGACCCCAATGCTGGTCAGGATCCTGGAAAAGGTTTACGATCACGCCGAAGCCCTGGTTGGCAAGCTGTGAACGGATTTCAGCAGCCACAGCCTGGGCATTTTCCTGACTGTAGGGTTCTACCCGGACCAGTAATTGGCCGTAAACACCCTCCGGAATACCAAAGGCGGATAGGCCGGCTGCATCCGTAAAAAAATGTGCCTGACCCCCGAAAAGAGGGGGCTGCACAAAGGGATGCCGGACCAAACCATTGATTGTGCGTGTTTCTTCTTCTCCCCCGATTTGGAAGATGACCGAATCGCCAATCCCTGGGCTGAAATACTGGCTTGAAAGACGTTCGATCCCCAGTTGATCTTCTGAGGGCCATTCACCTTCATTGAGAATCATCAGGTCAAAAGTTTGATCCTCAAAATCGTCACGTTGCACCACTGTGCCCAGCGACCAGCTATCATCAGGGTTGATTTTATAGCGGATTGAAATCTGGTTGACGGGATCAATATCCACCACTCCTTCAATCTCTCTCAGTGTTTCAACAACATCCTCGGTGACATAATTCCGGAGAATGATATTGATGTGGGATGGTGCAACTTCCAGATGTGCTTCATCCATACCGGTGATTAATTGGTCAACCATGCCAAAAATACCGCCGACACTGAACAGGCCAGCCGTTATGCTCAAAATCACCAGAAATGTCCGGCTCTTCTGGTGCCAGAGATCGTGCCAGAGCTTATACCAGAGTACGCTCATTGAAAAATCGTTTCTGAGCAGGCGCCATCGCTGGCGATACGCCCATTGATGATCTCAATCCGTCGAGAGGCGCGACAGGCTAGATCTTCATCGTGGGTGACCATGACGACAGTCTTGCCAACCCCGGCCAATTTTGAGAGAATTTCAAAGACTTCTTCAGATGTCTGGAGGTCCAGATTACCCGTTGGCTCATCGGCTACGAGCAGGGGCGGGTTATTTGCCAGGGCTCGGGCTATGGCCGCCCTCTGCTGTTGACCGCCAGATACCAGCCCAGGCAGTTTATACATCTGGTCTGCGAGACCAACCATCTCCAGCAGTTCTTCCGCCCGTTTACGTCTGATCCTCGGCGATTGGTCTTTGATGAAATCCATCGGAAGAATCACATTTTGCAGCAAGTTGAGTGCTGGTAGCAATTGGAAAAATTGAAAGACGATCCCAACCTCAGAAGCCCGCCAACCCGCTAACTGGTCTTCTGAAAGGTTTTTTAAGTTTTGGCCGTTCACAATCACTTCACCGGATGTGGGGCGGTCAATCCCTGTTATCATATTAAGCAGAGTGGATTTGCCGTTCCCGGAGGGTCCGACGATGGCGACAAATTCACCGGGCCTGATCTGAAGCGAAATGCCTTTAAGCACCGGAATTTCCAGCCCGCCCAATTCGAAGTTTTTATGAATGTCTTGCAAATTTATGATAGCCATGGCTTTTTTTGTGCCAACTATGCTGTCCTGGTTCATATTTAGGGTGTCCTCAATCATGGGTCTGTGTCTCCCCTTGATCCTGATTTGCATTAAAAAAAGCACCGTGGTACCCAAATAAGATGGGTTGTGGTATTTCCGCCCGTCCCAACTCCTGGAATGATTGGGCATCCAATAATAACAAGAAGGATGAAGCTGAGTTTTCATCCAAAACAACTGCCAGGATGACGCCATCATCTTCATCGGAGGCACCTGGTCTGGGGACAAATACCGGTTCTCCCGGGAAGCATCCAGACTGGTACCAGGTTGCATTATGTTTTCCCTGAATATCCACTTTTACGAGCTGGTTGTAGAAGTTCATTTTCTCGTTGGGATTGACGCTGACCGCATAGATATATCGGTAACCGGCTTCATTGGCTCGCTGGATGTTAATATTGGGTAACTCCATACAAACCTCTGAGAGGGTCTCATATCTGATTGACCCCTTCTGTAAGGGCAGGCGATAACGTCGGAGTTTACCAAAAGGTATTTTCGCTTCGGGCGATTTTAGTTGATCAAAGTAGAATGCCTTGATAATATCCGGATTCTCATATGCAGCAATGTCGAAAATCAGTTCGCCATCATTTTCAAAAGCGTTGATGTGATGGAAGCCAAAGAAGGCTTCGTGCTCGAAGTGAGCATCGATTTCACCTGTGTCGCGGTTTATGACGGTGAAACGGGTTCCATTTTGGGGTAACCAGCGGTAATTTTCTATGTAAGGTTTCAGCCAGAACAGAAGCGACAGTGAATTAACCACCAGGGGGAATTCGGTTAGGATAAAGTAATTGGGTGTCATGCCGAAACTATGCATATATGATGGTTTCTTGACAGGTATTGAGGCGATTCGTTTTGGCTGTAATTTGGGGCCGAGCTGGTAAATTTGGTAATGGCTTGTCTGATGAAAGCGTGTGACCAGATTATAGGCCTGATTGTGCTGACCATCGAATTGCGGGTGGACGGTCGTCATCTGGCCGACCAGGTTATCTTCATAACTGAAGGTGCCCAGTGTTTTGAGGGTTTCGGGATCAAAGAGAACCTGCAGGGGTGTTTCAGCCAGCGCCATGTAGTTTTCGCCATATTTGGTGACGTTTACTTTGGCGCTATCGGTGATTTTTGGCGAAATGAAGTTTTTAATCCGATCTTTCAATGTCCATTCAGGATCGGTGGCAAATTCTGAATACACAATTTTGCCTTCGTTCATTGCGGATTGATAAGCCTGCGTATCCAAAAACTTATTGGCGTAAGCGATCTGGCTACCGGAAAAGGTAAATTTATGCAGCATGGGTAAGCCGTCAAACCAGTGCCGGTATGTTTGTTCACCCACCCTGAAAGTCCCCGGTCCGTTACGGACCAGGTTGCCTTTGAGCCATGAAGGAAATTTCCCTTTGAAATTTAATGGATCAACCTGAATTTCCTCGTTGGGTGAGTCAAATCCCAGGCGGAACATTGCATCTGACATTGAGTCATTCCTTACTGAAGGTTGTTGTAGTCGGCATAACGAAAGTTGATGATCCGTTGTTATTGCTATCGATGGCTAGAATATCTTCTGCAGCGATTTTACCCGATGAAAGTACCGCCGGTACACCTGCTCCGGGATGGGTTCCCGCCCCGACAAAGTAAAGATTATCAAATTCATCCGAACGGTTATGGGGCCTGAACCAGGCAGATTGCATCAGGCTGGGCTTCACCGAAAAGGCAGCGCCACGATAGCTGTTGAGGGTGTTCTGGAAGTGCAGCGGTGTGATGGCGTGTTCTGCAATCAGGTTATCTCTTAGACCCGGCAAGTAGTTTTGTTCCAGAAATTCTGCAATGTGGTCTTTGTACACGGGTTCAACCTCTTCCCAATCTGTCCCAGAATCGAGGGTTGGCACAGGTGAAAGGACGTAGAATGATTCACAACCTTCCGGAGCGATTTTTGGGTCTGTAATGGATGGCATATGCAGATAAAGAGAAAAATCATCACCGAGAATATGGCGGTTGAAAATATCTGATAAAAGCTTGCGATAATTTTTATTAAGAATGATGTTGTGATGACGCAGAGGGCTATCCAGATAACGTTTTTTCGTACCAAAATACCACACAAACAGGGACATGCTGTAGCGCATTCTATCGATGAATTTATTGGTGAATTTTTTGCGCTGGCTTTCAGGAATCAGGTTTCTATAAGCAAAAGCGACATCACCATTGCATATCACCCTGTCGCTAAAATGCTGACTGCCATCTTTTAGGCTGACACCGATCGCGCGCTTATCTTTGATGAGAATCTGGTCAACTTCAGTCTCATAATGAATTTTTCCGCCCAACTCATAAAACAATTTCTCCAGACCCCGAACGACTGCGCCGGTGCCGCCTGAAGCGTAGTGCACACCCCATTCTCTTTCGAACTGAACGATCAGGGTGAAAATCGCTGGTGTGTCAAAGGGATTGCCGCCGATTAGAAGCGGATGAAAAGAAAAGACCTGCCGCAAGAATGGATCGCGTATGTAACGCGCGGCAAATAAATAGGCACCAGTGAAGGCTTGTAAGCGCATCACGTCGGGCATGATTTTTATCATTTCCTTTAAATGATTAAATGGTAAATCCGTAAAAGGATGAAACTTCTCAAAGATGGCCCGGGTATGGCGGTCAAATTTACGGTAGCCATTGACGTCTCGGGGATTGATTCGCTCAATTTCTTTGAGAAAGTCGTCCAGCTGGTGATAATAATCGAAATATTTTCCCTGGTGATCGAATATTCTGTAGAAGGGGTCCAATGGTACAAGTTCAAAGTAATCTTCTCGTTTTTTCCCTGTTCCATCAAATAATTCGTCGAACATGT
This sequence comes from Candidatus Brevefilum sp., assembly GCA_007119455.1. Taxonomy (GTDB): domain Bacteria; phylum Chloroflexota; class Anaerolineae; order Anaerolineales; family Anaerolineaceae; genus Brevifilum. The sequence continues at coordinate 7,332 of SKPR01000052.1, forward strand.
AAGGGGCGGTGATGACGGTGGGACCGCCGTCAAACTTGAAGCCGTTGACCTCGTATTGGTATCCCCGCCCGCCGGGTTTGTCACGTTTTTCAAAAATTTCTACCTCGTACCCTTTTGCAGCCAGGCGGATGGCCGCCCCCAGTCCACCAAAGCCACTGCCGATCACAAGGATGCGTTTATCTTTCATGATATTTACCCTCCCAGATATAATTAGATTCTCAGGTTACCCCTCAAGCAGGTGAACCCGGGTAGCCAGACATGGCCCTTTTCCAAATGCCTGGCAATTTCTTCAGTTTTGTTGATGTTTTGACGGAAGCGCGATGTGTAAAAACATTATAATCGTTAATCTCAATCTCAGATAAGATGGCTTCGTACAAATCGGCTGCGGCAGCGATGGCAAACCGCCCATCCCGGTTGAGCAGGGCAATACCCGGTTTAGCCTCAGCGTAAAGCCTGCGATTTCGGGCGATCTGGTAACGCATGAAGGCTCGCCATTGATCCGTGACCAGGCCCTGTGCCAGGTCTTCATAAGACAGGTCAAAGTCTTTCAGTTCGGCTTCCGGCAGATATACCCGCCCTGATTGCCAGTCTTCACCGATGTCGCGCAGGATGTTGGTGAGCTGGAGTGCGACGCCCAGTCTGATTGCATAAGGATAGGCAGATTGGTCTCTAAACCCGATGATGTGCATCGACATCAATCCCACCGTGCTGGCCACACCATAACAATACTGAGTCAGTTCATCGAAATGCTGGTAACGGTTCTTGGAAATGTCCTGTGAGACCCCCTGGATAAGTTGTTGGCTGTAACGCCAGGGAATCTGATAATTTTTTCGTGTATCTGCCCAGGCCAGGGCTACCCAATCATTCTCCTGGGGATCATCTGGGGGTGAAGGATTTTCCCACAAATCCATCATCTCACGTGGGTCTTTATCCTTTTGATCGACCAGATCGTCTGCGATCCGGCAAAAAGCGTATAAGGCGCGGACTGCCCGGCGCTTGGCTTTAGGAAGCAGGGCGGAGGCAAAGAAGAACGTCTTTGAGTTTTCACGAGTAACCTTCTGGGAGTATTGATAAGCCTGGGATAATAGCTGATCACTGACAGCAGGTCTTTTGTGTACCTGTTCTTTGTCTTCTGTCCCCTGAAAGGCCAGGAGGTATAATGGTTTTTCCCATTCATAGATAAATTGGCCCATTTTATGTCTCCGATTAGTGGTTTACATTCATCATAAACCAGGTCCCTGTTGAATAAAACCAATTGTATAAAGTTTATCATGTTTTAGGAAATTGGACTTGTTGAATGGTGAACAGTGAATGGTGAATCGTGAATGCTGAATGTGTATGGTTGACCCGTTCTGAATCACGTTGACAGGATTTATCAGTGAATAGGGAAACCGGCAGTTAAGCAATCAGGTAATCAGGTTTGTCAATAATCCCAAGTCTAATTGGTAGATTTCTTTTTCCCCTGCTTTTTGCACGATACTTTTGCGTGCCCAATCGGAAATTCAGGAATTTAATATTGGGCAATCGTCGTGAGAATAAATGTCGTAGTTTTCTAAAAAAGAATCATTAATTCTCAGCATAAACCGATCATTAATCGTCATCCATCAGCAAGTTATTGATCTAACGATTCTCTCTTTTCCTCCCAAAGCTCAGTTCTTTCTTCAAAGCTCACTTCTTTATGGACTTGATGCAGCATCCAGAGATAACCGAAAGTATCGAGAAAAATCGCATTCGAAACCCCAAAGTCAGGTATTTCTGTTATGGGTTGAATTTCAGTACAACCATTCCTTATTGCTTTTTGAAAGGTTTCTTCGATATCAGGTACAAGGACATTAAACCAGATTGATTTTGGGTCATCTTGAGTGGGTGCGATCAATTTGAAGTCCGGGTTTTCATCCAGCATGTGAAAATTCACGCCATATAATTTAAAAATCACTTCATTTTCACCTGTTTTAAAATCTGTCACTTCAACACGCTCAATCTCGAATATTCTCTCATATAGCTTCAGTGCCTTCAGACTATCTGTCACAACCATATCAATTTCTACGCCGATCATCTTGATTCACTCCTTTTTGCTGTGCAGCTTGGGCGATCACTGCTTTTAAAAAATTTATGACCTTTTTCACAAATACGTAAATTCTTTTTTGTAGCCATGGAAAATCACGCCTTAATTTTCTTTCAAAACGCTAAACATCTTATCAATTGACTAATTTAGGGATCTATAAAGTTTTATTCATAAAAATGATCTTTCCTGTCTTTTCAAAGCACAAATTTATTGGAAAATCCAGGTAACTGCTCATGTCGTTCTGCTTCTGAAGGCTCGGGGGTGTTATGACTTCGCCACCACATCCCCATATTACCTTGCGTGCTCAGTCGTTACAAATCCAGAAAAATATTAATTTTGTCTTGACATCATTACCACGGACTCAATATGTGCGGTCTGTGGGAATAAATCAAAAGGTTGCACCGAGTTAAGGTGATAGCCATTTTCGATCAGTTTTTTGACATCTCTGGCCAGGGTGGCCGGGTCGCAGGAAATATAGGCGATTTGTTTGGGAAGCATGTTTGCCAGGGCATCATGGACGGCTGGCGCCAACCCAGAACGCGGTGGGTCTGCAATCACAAGGTCAATGGGCATATTGAGTGACGGCATGACTGCTTCTACATCCGCCTCGTATAAAATAATGTTATCGAAATCGTCCAGGTTGGTGATGAAGTCATGGCAGGCAGATCCCGAGCTTTCGATAGCGGTCAGATGGCCCACCTTGGCTGCGAGGAAGGCACTGAATAAACCCACGCCGGCATATAACTCGAGCAGTCGGCTTTCGTCGGTCAATGGAAGATGGTCAAGCAGATAAGTCACCATCGTTTCTGCTAATGATGTATTGACCTGGAAGAACGAGCGTGCTGAAACCTGGAAATGGCGATCCAAAATTGTGTAGACCAGATGATCCTCACCGGCGAGCACCGTCAGCCGGGCTTCGGGGGGGGTGTATACGGCTGAGACGGGGATGTCTTCACTGAACTGAGGTGGGGTGGGATCTTCGCCTTCCATCACCAGCATCATTTCACCGAAGCTGTCGTGCCGGATGCCTAACCGGTAAACGCCAGATTCTTCACCCAGATCCAATTGGGGCCAGAGTTTATTGATGGGCTCCTCAGGCAGGTGACATTCTTCGATGATCAAGAGGTGCTCGCCATCCGCATGGATATAACCCAGTTCTCCGGCCTGACCCAGCTGAAATTGGACGTGGTTGCGGTAATACCAGGGCTCAGGTGAAGGGATAATGGTTTGAATGGGTGGGTTTTCGATTTGGGCGATACGCTGGAACTGGTCTTTAAGAATGTCTTCTTTTGCGGCGAGCTGTTTCGCGTAGTCTAAATTCTGATATTGGCATCCGCCGCACTCACCAAAATGGATGCAGCGCGGCGAGATCCGGTCAGGTGAACGCTCAATCCACTCAATCGGCAAGCCGCGGGCATAACGCTTTTTATCTTCAGTAATCATGGCTTTGATGACTTCCCCGGGCAAGACAAATGGGATAAATATCGCGCGCCCATCGGGCAACCGCCCCAGGCAGTCGCCACCGTAAACCATCTTTTCCATTTTGAGTTGCACTATCTCAGCCATGTTTGTTCTCTCCGCTGAAAGGATCGGGTTAAAATAAAGCCCGGCCAGGATTAAGCCATTGACCGGGCATAATTGTTCAGTAGGGGTTACCTTTTACATTTTTTCCATAAAGGTTTCAAATGCATCCAGAAGTTCATCGATGTGGTGCATCTGGGTTTCACCCATGTGGGCAATACGGAAGGTCTTATTCTTCAGGTCGCCATAGCCATTGGCGATGCGCATCCCCTTAGAAAGCAGATACTTATTCAGCGCGGCAATATCGACACCACGCAGGTTTTTAATCGTTGAAACGGTCTTTGAACGATAGCCTTCCGGTGCCAGGGTTTCCATACCGTTTTCCAGTGCCCAGGTCTGAACCCTCTCTGCCATCGCTTGATGTCGGGCATAACGGTTTTCAAGCCCTTCTGCCAGCATCTTATCGAGTTGGACATCCAGCGCCCAAATCAGGGACATGGTCGGTGTCATGGCGGTGGAATTTTTAATGCGGTGCTTTTCCATCCTGAGCAGATCAAAGTACCACCCCCGGCCCTCAACTGTCTCAGCTTTTTTAAGGCTGCGGTCAGATACAGCTGCAAAGCACATCCCGGGCGGCAGGGCCAGGCATTTTTGGGAAGAGGTCAGGATGAAATCCAGACCCCATTCGTCGGTTTCAATTTTGACACCCCCCAGGGAGGAAACAGCATCAACCAGGATCAGTGTGTCCGGGCTGACCTCGTGCACGACCGAAGCCAGTTCTTTGAGGGGGTTTTCTACACCGGTGGAGGTTTCGTTATGAACGATGGTTACAATCTCGTAAGGTTTCTTTTTAAGGGCTTCAGCTAATTGATCGGGTTCAATAATATCACCCCAGTTGGCGTCGAGCCGGTCAGCCTGTTTGCCATTGGTCACAGCAACCTGGTACCAGCGTTCACTGAAGGCACCATTAACGCACGACAAGACATCTTTTTGCGCCAGGTTGCGCACACCGGTTTCCTGCATCCCTGTGCCTGAAGACGGATGCTGAAAAATGCGGGTATCTGTCAGAAAAACCTTCTTTAGTTTGGCTTCCGTGCCGCGGAAGAAGTCATTAAATTCAGCCGAGCGGTGCGGCATCATCGGTTGGGCTTGCGCTTCAAGGACATCTGGATCGACATCCACAGGACCAGGAATAAACATATGTGACATAGGGGTCTCCTTTTTTGTTGTATGCGGGATAATTAATGGGTTACCTTCACCATGGGTTAATCGTATCATGGGCTTTATTCTCTGACAAGGATTCAATCTGCGATTGCCCTGGGGCTTCGTCGCGCGCTTGCATTTTATGGCACCATTATGTATAATGCTTAGACCTGCGGGTGGTTAGCTCAGTTGGTTAGAGCGTCGCGTTGACATCGCGGAGGTCGTAGGTTCGAGCCCTATACCACCCACTGAATATGGTAAATGCGCAGACCGGGACGAGTAGCCGGGAACTCACCTTTAGAGAAAGAAGATCAATGGCTGAAAGTCTTCTCAGGTAAAGCCCAGCGAAAACCACCCGAGAGCATGACCCGGAAAAGCCAAATTCGGCTGAGTAAGGCAAACGGTTTGCCCCGTTATCAGCACCATGAGATGCCCAATTTAAGTTTGTGGGCGAATCTGGGTGGAACCGCGTGAGATCACTCTCGCCCCAGTGGGCGAGGGTTTTTTGTTTAACTTAAATCGCAAAAAGGTCGCCGGGTTTACGGATAACCTGAATGCGTTATTGATCCTGAGGAGGATAAAGATGTCAGAAAAAGAAAATTACGAAGAATCAAAATTGTTCAGACTACGGCACTCTGCTGCCCATGTGATGGCACAGGCTGTGCTGGAGAAATTTCCGGAGGGCAAGGTCGCCATTGGGCCGCCCATTGAAGACGGTTTCTATTACGATTTTGACCTCCCCCGACCACTCACCCCTGAAGATCTCGATGAGATTGAAGTGCGTATGCGTGAGATTATTAAAAATAACAGCGAATTTGTCAGAGAAGAGGTTTCCGCCGAGGAAGCGCGGGAGATCTTCGAGGACCAGCCCTATAAACTCGAATTGATTGAAGGGCTGGAAGCGGGAGAAGTGGATGAGCACGGCGATCCGGTTGACGAAAAGCCGGTGATCACCATTTACAAAAGCGATGAATTTGTCGATCTGTGCCGGGGACCGCATCTGGAGAATACGGGTAAGATTCATCCCAAAGCGGTCAAATTGATGAATGTGGCTGGGGCTTACTGGCGGGGTGATGAGCACAACCCCATGCTCCAGCGTATTTATGGGACGGCCTGGCTCTCGCCCAAGGATCTGAAACAGTATCTCTGGCGTTTGGAGGAAGCTAAAAAGCGCGATCACCGCAAACTGGGCAGGGAGCTCGACCTGTACAGCGTCAGCGATGAGGTCGGTTCCGGCCTGGTGCTCTGGCATCCCAATGGTGCCATGATTCGCTTCCTGGCCGAACGATTTTGGGAGGATGAACACCTCAATCACGGGTACGATTTCGTTTATACACCGCACATCGGCAAGGCGCAATTGTGGAAAACCAGCGGGCATTTGGATTTCTACGCTGAAAATATGTACGCGCCGATCGAGATCGAAGACCAGCAGTACTATCTCAAACCGATGAACTGCCCATTCCATATTGAGATCTATAAATCCGACATCCGCTCTTACAGAGACCTGCCCATGCGCTATGCGGAAAAGGGCACGGTTTACCGATATGAGCGCAGCGGTGTGATGCATGGGCTGATGCGCGTGCGAGGCTTTACTCAGGACGATGCCCATCATTTCTGCACACCCCGTCAGATGCCGGAAGAGATCGATTTTGTATTGGATTTCAGCCTCAATATATTAAGATCCTTTGGATTTAATGAGATTGAGGCTTACCTGAGCACACGGCCTGAAAAAGCGGTTGGCGAACCAGAACGCTGGCGGGATGCGGAGGCGGCATTGGAGGCTTCCCTCAAACGCGCTGAATTGCCTTACGAGGTTGACGAAGGCGGCGGGGCTTTTTATGGACCGAAGATTGACCTTAAAATCAAAGATGCATTAGGTCGTGAATGGCAGCTTTCGACGATCCAGTTTGATTTCAACAACCCTGAACGTTTTGATATGACCTATATCGAAGAAGACGGCCAGCCTTACCGGCCTTACATGGTGCACCGTGCATTGATGGGCAGTGTGGAGCGTTTCTTTGGGATCTTGATTGAACACTACGGCGGGGCCTTCCCGGTGTGGCTATCGCCGGTTCAAGCTGTGATCATCCCCATTGCCGACCGACATGTTGAATATGCTGAAAATGTGGCTGCCGAACTCAGAAGTGCAGACATACGCATCGAGGTGGATGATCGTAGCGATCGTATGAATGCCAAGATCCGGGATGCAGAGAAACAAAAGATACCCTTCATGCTGGTGGTGGGTGACCGTGAGATGGCAGAAAACGCTGTCGATATCCGCAGGCGTAGCGGTGAACGGCTGGGTGCCATGGCTGTTGATATGTTTAAAGACCTGGTCTTGCAGGAAGTGGCTGATAAGGCAGCTGGTTGATCATTAAACCTAAAAAAAGATGGATTATGCGATAATCAGATGAGGGATCAATCTTATCTGATTATCGCAATAAATATTTTGGTTTGAAATCTCTTGACTAATTTAGAACATTGCTGATATCTGGTGGATTTATTTTGATAAACTTGAAAATTAATGGATGAATGTATTGAAAATTATTAAAAACTGTTGACGATTCACTTGATATTATGGTAAGATAAACCTCGTTCCCTAAATGGGAATTACGTTTGTGTTAAAAACATTTGATCGCTTCAGAAGGAGTGCAATTACTATAAGTAGCAAAGACGATTATCGCATAAACAAACACATCCGCTCCACAGAAATCCGTTTAATTGACCAGGATGGAGAAAACGTCGGTGTTGTCAGTTTGAGAGAAGGTTTGAACCGGGCAGAAGAAGCTGGTCTTGATCTGGTCGAAGTCGCTCCAAACGCCGATCCACCCGTTGCCCGAATCATGAATTTTGGCAAATTCCTTTATGAAAAGGAAAAGAAAGAGCGGGAAGCTCGGAAATCGCAGACGAAAATTGAGATCAAAGAAATCCGATTACGCCCAAAGACCACCGATCATCATAAAGGCTTCAAAGTACGTGATGCCCGCAGGTGGCTGAAAGATGACATGAAAGTCACGGTGACCATTCGGTTCAGGGGTCGGGAGATTACTTATCCCGAGATTGCCCTGGAAGACCTGCGCGAGATCGCTGAAGAATTATCCGATGTCGCAGAAGTTGAGCAGGCACCAAAAATGGAAGGGCGATCAATGTTTATGATGCTCGCCCCGAAATAAAAACAATTGCGATAATTTTAATCAAAAGTCTGGATAATAGAACTAGAATACCTACGGCCCCGCAAGCCTGCGCCGTAGGATTTTCTTGAAAGGAGTTCAAAAAATGCCACGTAAACCGCGAGAAGGCAAGTTTAAGATGAAGACCCATAAAGCAACCGCTAAACGGTTCAAGATGACCGGTTCCGGGAAGATCATGCGGACCAAGATTGGCAAAGGCCACCTGCGCCGTCGTACACCGGACCGCACCAAACGCTTATTTGAGCGAATGCTTCCTGTTAAGACCCGGGGTATCCGCAAGAAAGTTCGTCGTCTGGCGCCTTATATGGACAAAAACAAGAAAAAATAATTCGTTGATTTAATTTTTATGATTGCGACTGCTGGGTGCAAACAACGGGTGATGGATATTAAATCGCCGGCGCCCTGGGGTTCGCAAAGGAGTGTGAAATGGCACGTGTAAAAGGTGGACCACATCGTTATCGAAGGCATAAGAAGATCATCAAGCTCAACAAGGGCTATTATGGTACCAAGAGCAAGCTCTTCCGGAGAGCCAATGAGCAGTACCTTAAAAGCCAATGGTATGCCTATCGAGATCGCCGGAACCGCAAGCGGGATTTGCGCAGGCTCTGGATAGCCCGCATCAACGCAGCTGCCCGGCAGAACGGCACAACCTACAGCCGGCTGATCCATGGATTAAAACAATCTGAG
>SKPR01000108.1 GCA_007119455.1 Candidatus Brevefilum sp.
AAGATGAAGAAAATAAATAAATCAATTTTTGTTCAAGTTGGGCTAACCAGTGTAGCAATTTTACTTTTACTGTTATCAGCACCCTATTTGGTGCGTGATATCGTATCCGCCCAAGCCGCAGACGTTTGCCCGGATGGTGGTGACTGGGTCAAAGTAGACGGGCTCTCAGGGCAATCTTATACATACACTGCACCTGAAGGTAAATTGGTAGCAGAAACCTGCTACAAAGCAGGAACAAATGTTGTGTATGAAACGATTGACCCACCTCAAGAGGAAGTGACCGTTAATTCAGAATTCCAACAGGATCTCAGTCACGCAAGTTTCAGGCTGGTTGATGAGCCAAAAGAAGATCCGACACCAACACCTACCATCACAGCGACTCCAACAATGATACCCACCTTCACACCGACACCAACTGAGGAGGAAAAGGAAGATCCAACGCCTACACCAACGCCAACGGAGGAGGAGAAGGAAGAATTGGAAGAACTCCTTCTCTCCGGTGAATGCCTGGGCTTTGCTGAGGAGACCGTAATATTATTATCAAACAATCTGGCATCCATTGAGTGGACCGTCACCAATAATAATGCTGTGCCGATAAACTTCTCATGGCAAGCAAATAACGGTCAATCTGGCAATGGGACGGCACCAGCTAATGGATCAACCACATTCATGACAGATGGTGATGGGAATGAAGTTTCACTATCCTACTCGCTGGATGAGGTTGAAACAACAACAGAAGCCGATGTTGAGATATGTGAAGAAGAAGGTGAAGACCCAACCCCAACCCCAACTGAAGAAGTAGGTGAAGATCCTACTCCAACGCCTACCGAGGAAGTGCAAGATCAACCCACACCGATGCCCACACCCGTTGATGAACCCGCAGGTGGCAGCGGACCTGGTGGCTCCTCATTCATACCTCTGGTCATGCTTGGACTTTCAGGTTTGTTCTTCCTGAGCTCATTCGTTTACAAACGAATCAAGCAGACAGTTAATATCGAATAATTAAAGTAACTGAAACAATCACAATCCATCAATACCCGGCCGTATACCACGAGTGGACAATTATACCGCCGGGTATTAAAATAATATTATGAAGAAGCCCTTTTACCTGTTAATCGTAATCATCATAACCATTTTGATTGGCCTTGGCCTTTCTTCTCCCACAGGGTTATCGCAAACTATTGAAACGGTTACGGTAACACCGGCTGCCAGTGAAACACAAGCGCCAACGGAGATTTCTTCAGCAGAGCAAATATCCACACCAGTTGTCAGTGAACCCACACCTGCCGCAACTGACATTCAACCCACACCTACACTATCACCAACACCGGATATATTCTCGACTCTTTACGGCTGTGAAATGGAGATTCGCTTTGTTTCGGGGGCCCTTGAATCGCGAACGACGGATTTTTCAGTTCTCGGTCGTGATTATTTTGATGACAAAGCCGATAAATTTGACGCTGGAAAGGGAACCGGGATTTTTTATGAGGCACAGCGGTATTTCATCCTGCATTCGGCCTACATCAATTCAAATATTTTGCGCCCCCTGGAGGCGGAGTTTTTAAGGAAATACCTCGAAAATTGGGGGAACTCCAGCAATGATTTTATCCAGGGTCAAATTGACGCCCTGACAGGTTCTGAAGTCTTATGGATTTGTGACGGAAGTACCGTATTCAACACGCGGATCAACGGGACTGTCAGACTATCCCACCAGGCATCAGAACGGCTCTGGTTGGAACCCCAAGCACTGGAGAATATTTTACGTGATCGGGAGGGTTTGGTTTCGGAGTGGATTGGCAGCATCGAACCGTCTAACCGTGAAACAATCTATTTGGGATTTTGCGGCTGGGGACCACAATCAACAGGGAGTGCTCGCTACACCTATTATCGTTATCTGATCAGTTTTGAAATCCTGCCATAATCGACAACCGATTAATAAAATAATGAACCAACTAATTACGGCAGGGCAATCGCAATGTCATTCATTATAACTAAATCAATTATATGCTTGTTCTAATCACCTCATCCGGCGCTCTGCGCCACCTTCTCCTCAAGGCGAAGGCATTTTAAAACATCTATTTAAGGGCGGATCTCAATGTTTTGCTAAATTGAGTGAAATCATCCATAATTTACGCCAACTTTGCGATCGCCCTGACAATTACAGGGGGCAATTAACCAAATCTTTGATAAGATGATATTATTGGAAGCTGGCATCACGTTGACACAATATCCCTTTTAAGGTAACCTTTTTGCTGTTGATCCCAAATAATAAATGCGAAAAATATATGACGATTTATGACAGCGCAAAAAGAAAACATCCCGCGATTGAAGAGCTTTTATCGCTGTATCAATATCGAGACCTAATTTTCCAGCTTGTGCGCCGGGATCTGGTGGCGCGCTACAAACGATCGGTACTGGGTATCGCCTGGACGATGCTCAACCCCCTCGGGACCATGCTGATCATGGTGGTGGTTTTTAATCACGTGTTTCCCGGGACTGAAAATTTTGCAGCATATGTGCTGACCGGCCTGATCTCCTGGATGATGTTTTCGCAGTCCACCAGTGTGGCCATGTCTTCCATGGTGTGGGGCAGTGCGCTCTTCAAACAAATTTATCTGCCACGCACCGCTTTTGTCTTATCGACCATCCTGTCTGCCATGGTTAATTTTGTACTCTCCCTGGTACCCCTGTTGTTCATTTTGATCATAACCAGGGTGCCACTTCGCCCTTCGATCATCCTGGTTCCTTTTTTTATGATCCTTCTATTGGCTTTTTCGCTGGGTGTTGCACTCTTGCTTTCAACCATTACTGTTTTCTTTCCGGATGTGGCCGATTTTTACCCGGTGGTCCTGACAGCCTGGATGTACCTCTCGCCGATTATCATGCCTCTGGAATTTTACCGAGAAATCCTCAATGGCATTTTGCTTTATGTCAATCCCTTCTACTATGTGATGAATCTTTTCAGGCTCCTTGTTTTGGATGGCGTCTTCCCACATTTAAGAACCTGGGCAGCCGCTTCAGTTGTGTCATTCGGCGTCTTAGTGATCGGCTGGATCGTTTTCTGTAAAAAAGCCGACACCTTTGCTTACCATGTATAGACCATCTTCCTCTGAACCCCAAAACGACACGGCTGTATTCCTGGATCAGGTCTCCGTCCGTTATAATGTTCCCAGCGAAAACATAAAAACATTTAAAGAGTACGTCATCCGGACCCTTCAAGGACGGATTAAGCATAATGGTTTTTGGGCTTTGAAGGAAATCGATATCGACGTCAAACAGGGTGAAATCTTTGGTATCCTGGGCAGGAATGGCGCTGGTAAATCCACACTGCTAAAAGTTATTTCGAAGGTATTAATCCCAACTGAAGGCCGTGTGTGGATTAAGGGCCATATCAGCCCGCTGCTACAATTGGGGGCTGGTTTTCACCCTGAATTAACTGGCATAGAGAATATCTTCCTCAATGCCACCCTTTTGGGCCATTCTCGTGATGAGGTTGAAGAAAAACTTGATGAAATTATCGGATTTTCTGAGATTCAGGATTTTATTGAAGCCCCACTCCGAACGTATTCTTCCGGGATGCAGGCACGACTTGGTTTTGCGGTCGCAACCGCCTGGAAACCCGATATTTTAATTCTGGATGAAGTCCTGGGTGTCGGCGATGCTGGGTTTCGAAATAAGTGCAAAACCCGCATGCAGGGCTTTACAGACAGCGGCGCAACCGTCCTGATCGTTTCTCATTCGGTGGACACAGTGCGGGAGCTGTGCCAGAGGGCCATCTGGTTGGATCATGGCACCATCCAGGTTATGGGTGAAGCAGAGTCCGTGTGCAATGCCTATGAGAAATCGCTAGGTTTATAAGTTCTAACCTATCGTGAAAACGGCCAAAGAAACAAAAGGGATTGCCATGAACTTATGCGTAATGATGAAAAATTAATTCTGTTATAATTACCAAAATCAAGCAGATTGTATTATTGAAATTATGAAATTTGAAGCAACCCAACACCCTGAAGTCCTCGTAATCCAACCTCAAGTTTATAAAGACCAGCGGGGTTTCTTTTTTGAATCGTATCAAAAAGAACGTTTTATCAACGCCGGTATCATCCACGAATTTGTTCAGGACAACCATTCCTCTTCAAAGCAGCACACGCTCAGGGGACTGCACTACCAGGTGAGCCATGTCCAGGGGAAGCTGGTACGGGTCGTGATCGGCGAAATTTATGATGTGGCTGTCGATTTGCGCCAGAGCTCACCGCATTTTGGGAAATGGGTCGGCATCTATCTGTCGGCGGAAAATAAACACCAAATCTGGATCCCCCCGGGGTTCGGGCACGGCTTTTTGACACTGTCTGAAAAGGCGGATGTGGTGTACAAAGCCACCGATTATTATGACCCGGCTGGTGATCGCTGCATCAGGTGGGATGACCCCGACCTGGCCATCGAGTGGCCTATCCCGGCTGGGGCCCAGCCCATCATCTCGGACAAAGATCAACAGGGCACACCATTCTCTCAAGCGGAGGTTTTTGCATGAATCAGAATATTTTGGTGACCGGTGGTGCGGGCTTTATTGGTTCTAACTTCATCCACTACCTTCAGAAAAACGAACCCGATCTTAACCTGGTCAATCTCGACCTGCTAACCTATGCCGGCAGTTTGGAAAACCTGAAAGATCTGCCCCAACCGGAGAAGCATCGCTTTGTCGAAGGGGATATCTGCGACCCGGCCCTGGTTGAGGAGCTGCTGCGCGAGCACCAGATTGATACCATTGTGCATTTTGCGGCTGAATCGCATGTGGACCGGTCATTACAAGGCCC
>SKPR01000123.1 GCA_007119455.1 Candidatus Brevefilum sp.
ATATTCATTTGTGGTGGGTTGCCCGGATAACAACCACAGGGCAATCGCAATGTTGGAGAAAAATCGTAACTGAGAACCCTATACTTCTCCAATCATCAAGACCAATTTTAAAAGATGAAATTAATGCCTTCTCTGAAGCGAAGCGGAACCCGCACCTCTTTTGGTGGGGGCAAGATGAGGTGGTTGACTAGAATAAACAATTGACATGGTTCATAACAAATGAGTTTGCGATTGCCCCGGTATCAACCCACATTTTATGATCAATCATTCAAGGCTGGTTTATAATTGATGCTATCGTTCATGATTGAGAAAGGATCACATGGCAGAAAAAGCATCTGTGGTGGTTACTGAGGGTTTGACCCGCCACTTTGATGAGATCACGGCGGTGGATGATCTCACAATTGAAATTTACACCGGGGAGGTGCTGGGTTTTTTGGGCCATAACGGCGCGGGGAAAACCACCACCGTCCGATTACTGAATGGTGTGCTCACCCCCACAAGCGGAAGTGTTAAGGTGCTGGGATTTGACCCGGTCCGGCAGGGGGCTGAGTTGCGCCGGCATACGGGCGTTCTGACTGAAACACCGTCGGTCGACGAACGCCTGACTGGCATCGAGAACCTGATGCTATACGGCGCCCTGTTTGGTGTTCCTGAAACCGAACTTGAAGGGCGGGTAACCGAATTGCTTGACATTTTCCAGTTAGAAGAACGTGGGGCTGACCGTGTCAGTGAATACAGCAAGGGTATGAAACAAAAACTTGCCCTGGCCCGTGCGCTGATTCACAAGCCCAGCCTGCTTTTCCTGGATGAACCGACCTCAGGTTTGGATCCGGTCATAACCCGTCAGGTGCATACGATCATCCAGGATCTCAGTCAAAATGAAAACAATTCCGTATTTTTATGTACGCACAATCTTGAGGAGGCGCAGCGTCTCTGCGATCGGGTGGCTGTGCTCGAATACGGGAAGCTGGTCGCTTTCGGCACGCCGCGAGAACTGGCCAGAAGTCTGTGGAAAGGACTGCGCCTGGAAATCACGACATCCTACGATGCTGTTGATGCCGCACAAAACACCCTGACGTCATTTAAGGATGCACGTGATGTTAATCAAGTTGATGGACAGCCCATTTTCACGCTCTCATTACCCCTGCATGACCAGGTTCCGGAACTGGTGGCCCATCTGGTTGAGGCTGGCATTCCCCTTTACACGCTCACGCCGCAAGAACCTACCCTTGAGGATGTTTATTTTGCCCTGCATGCAGATGAGGAGGTAATCGCATGAACTGGCGTGCAATCAAAACCATTATCCACCGTGATCTGCTGGCCGTTATCCGCAGTAAGGGCGTCATGATCCCCTTGATCATCGTCCCCTTAATTTTTATGATCCTTCTACCGGCTGGTCTGGGTTTGTTTTTCCCGGCCATGATGGACATGCCCGGTGTGAACATACCGGATATTTCGCAATTTTTAGACGTTCTTCCACCAGATGTTCTGGCGGGGTTCGAAGGATACACCGTCGAACAGTTACTGATTGTGTTTACCCTCGTATATTTTATGGCCCCTATGTTTCTCATCATCCCCCTGATGGTCGCCAGTGTTGTGGCTGCGGATAGTTTTGCCGGTGAAAAAGAACGCAAGACACTGGAGGCGATAATTTATACACCGACGACCGATCTGGAACTTTTCACCGGGAAAGTGCTCTCTGCACTGATTCCCGCAGTGATCGTGTCGTTGGTTGGTTTTGTGCTGTATGGCATCACTGCAAACCTGGCTGCCTGGCCAACCATGGGAAGGGTGTTCTTTCCGAACATGACCTGGATTGTGATGGTGTTATGGGTTGCCCCGGCCACGGCGTGTATGGGGCTGGGAGCTACAGTAATTGTTTCATCTAAAGTCAATTCCTTTCAAGAAGCCAACCAGATTGCTGGGGTCATCGTATTGCCACTCCTGGCTCTGGTCTTTGCCCAGGTTTCTGGTGTGATGTATCTCAGCCTGTTCTTGATGTTAATCGTTGGCCTGTTCTTCTGGTTGGTGGCCATTGGATTGCTTTATGTGGGGGTCCGCACCTTCCGGCGGACGGATATCATTGCCCGAAGTTAAATGATAAAAATTTTCGCTGCATCATACCCATCACAGTGAAATATTGAACCAACAACACTTGTAAAACATTAAGGAGAAGTATGATCCTCGATAAACTGGTCACCTTCAGTGGTCCACCTGAGGAAGTTTTCTATAATTTGCGTTATAACCTGGTCGAAAATGGTTTTACAATCCGGGATGAAAATCTTGATGAGATGACCTTTTTCTGCATGAGCAGGGTCAATGGAAGCCGGGTTGACCTGAAAGGCATGTGTTTGCCTGGCGGTGAGGGGGTTGTTGTTCAGTTGCTTTACTCGCCCGCCTTTACACCATCCACAGAACGTCCGGTATTTCTCAACAAAAATGATCAGGAAGCCCTGATCGAGGATTTAAATCTGGTTTTAAATGAGATTCTGGATAAAACTGGGTCCTGGTCTGAAGTGAGCCAATCACAGGTTCTGGATCAAACCGGCAGCACGCTGAATCGTGAAGAAGAAAAAAAGAAGGCCAAAAGATCATTGGCGGTGCCCCGCCTGGTTGCCTGGCTTGTTTTATTGGTGGTTGCCGGCACACTTTCTTACCTGACATTCGATAATGGGATCGGTTTTGGCCCTTATGAGGTCTGGCTCTTATTATCCCTGGTCGCTGTTTTTGCGTTACTGCTCGAATTCTTTCTCTGGTTCAGTCAAAGACGAAAATCAAAATAAATTAACCATTGCGATCATGATGGGCCGCGCGCCAATCCGGGTCCAGATATCTTTCCGCTGATGGTGTCAGTGTGGCCAGAAAATATTTAGTATTCAATCTCACTGAATGAGTCCCATTTTAGATATAATTCAGATGAAATCAGACAGCATCGACAACCAGCATGCTGGTTAATTGCTGAAAATTATTTTGACGACAGGAGTTTTCTATGCCCATCCCCTTTGTTGAACCCTTCCGGATCAAGGTTGTGGAGCCGATCAGGCAAACGACACGCCAGGAGCGCGTCCAAATTCTTCAAGATGCCCATCACAACCTGTTCGGTGTGCCCGCTGAAGATGTCTTCATTGATCTTTTGACGGATTCGGGGACCAATGCCATGAGCGACCGGCAATGGTCTGCCATGATGCAGGGCGATGAAGCTTATGCGGGTGCGCGCAGTTTTGGCAGATTTGAGCAAGCCGTCCAGGAAATCATGGGGTTTCCCCATGTGCTCCCAACCCACCAGGGTCGGGGGGCGGAGGGTGTTTTGTTCCAGACTCTGGTGCAAGCAGGCCAGTCTGTGCCCAATAACCGGCACTTTGACACCACCCAGGCCAACCTCCTGGCCCTGGGCGCGCACCCGGTTGATCTGGCTGTCGATGCCGCCTCCGATCCACAGGTACAATTGCCTTTCAAAGGTAATATGGACCTCGATAAGCTGGCGCGCTTCATCGAAACCACCGGGGTGGAGAACATCCCCCTGGGGATGCTGACGATCACCAACAACTCGGCGGCCGGGCAACCCGTCTCGATGGAAAATATCCGCCAGGTTTCAGCGCTTTATCGTGAGCATCATATCCCGTTTTTCATGGATGCCTGTCGTTTTGCTGAAAACGCCTGGTTCATCCAGCAGCGTGAACCGGGTTATGAAGAGCGATCTGTCAGGGAGATTGCCCTGGAGATGTTATCCTATGCGGATGGCTGCACGATGAGCGCCAAAAAAGACGCCATCGTCAATATCGGTGGATTTCTGGCCTGCCGGGATGAAACCCTCAAGCTGAGATTCTCAGAGAAATTGATTGTCCGGGAAGGTTTCCCAACCTATGGCGGCCTGGCCGGGCGTGACCTGGAAGCAATCGCCGTTGGTCTGCATGAGGGCACTGATGAAGCTTACCTGGCTTATCGAGAAAGTCATACCCGCTATCTGGCGGATGTGCTGGCGCAGGCAGGGTTGGCCGTTTACCGTCCCACGGGCGGTCATGCGGTCTATGTGGATGCTGCGCAAACCCTGCCGCATATTCCCCCTGAGCAATTTCCCGGGGTGGCCCTGGCCAACGCTCTCTACGTCGAAGGTGGTGTTCGCACGGTCGAGATCGGCAGCCTGATGTTTTCGTCTGAAGACCCTGCAACAGGCGCATTTATCCCCGCGCCGAATGAACTGGTGCGGTTTGCCATCCCCCGGCGGGTCTACACCCGCAGCCATCTGGACTATGTGGGCGAAGCCGCAGCGGCACTGGCCGCAAAAGCCGAACAGATCAGGGGTTTGAAGATTACCTGGGCGCCTGAACTGCTTAAACACTTTATTGCCCGGCTTGATTGGGTTGCTTAGAACGTCCCCATCCAGCGGATAGAAAGCGAGCTGAAGATCATGCCACCTGTGAAAAATTCAGAGCCAGATTTACCCGCACAAATTAATCTTTCCAGAATCCTGGTCTGGCAGGAAAAGCCCGAACCATTTACCCCTGGCAAACCCCAGTTCTGGGATGATCCCCATATTTCCACCCACCTGCTGGAAGCCCACCTTGACCCTGATATTGACGCGGCCAGCCGCAACCCAGCCACGATTGACCGGTCTGTTGCCTGGCTTGTGGATTCCCTGGGTTTGAAGCAGGGTGAGGCCGTGCTCGACCTGGGTTGTGGACCGGGGTTATATGCCCTGCGCCTGGCGCAACGCAGCCTGGATGTCACCGGTGTTGATCTTTCACGCCGTTCAATTGCACACGCTCGCCAGGCTGCTGAGGGAGAAGGGCTGGAGATCAACTATCG
>SKPR01000001.1 GCA_007119455.1 Candidatus Brevefilum sp.
TCTGCTTCCGTCCAATGCTGTCCGCGCACGGTGTCAAAGGGATGCGGCACCGAAATCACAGCACCCTGGGCACGTAACCGCTCGATGGCGTCCATTGGTTCAAGATGCGGAGGAACCCATTCCCTCATAAAATAACCGATCAGTTCACCCCGCGTGGTTTCAATTTCCTCGCTGACAATGACCCGTCCAGGGTCATGAGCTTTAGCTTCGAATGCCCCTTCGATCTCATTATGATCGGTGATCGCGATCCGGTGAATACCCTTCTTGACGCAAACCTGGACCAGTTCTTTAGGCTTGACCAGGCAGTCTTTTGAGAAAGCGGTATGCGCATGTAATTCCACTCTGACTAAATTATCGTTATCTTTATTCATGATTCAAAATAACCCCTCGGCAGACGGTCAGCCAGCCCACCTGCCACCTCGTAATTATAGGTTGTCCAGATGATGGCGAGCTCATTGGGCATGACCTGAAACTTGTACTCGATCGCCTTTGTATCATTCTCCAGCCAGGTAGCTAAAGTCTCAGTTTCCATGAATTGAAGTATAGCTTTCCTTATTGATCCTTTCAAGTTGGTTTTTCTGACAAAATGCTGACCTAAGGTATAATCTACAATCGGTTTTTGCAATTCATTCATTATTTGACCGGATTGAAGATCCAAGGGCCAAACAATATCGTCTGAAAGTTTTTATGGATACATTAGATTTTCGTTTTGAATTAAATGCACAGGAGGGTAAAGCTCGGACTGGCGTATTCCACACCCCCCATGGTGAGATCCCTACACCAATCTTCGCCCCTGTGGGCACTCAGGCAACCGTCAAATCCCTGACCAAGAAGCAATTAAAAGAATTGGATACCAGGCTCATCCTGGGCAATACCTATCATCTCTATCTGCGTCCAGGCGATGACCTCATCGCTGAGCTAGGCGGTTTACACAAGTTTATGAACTGGGATGGCCCCATCCTGACCGACTCTGGCGGCTTTCAGGTCTTCTCGCTTTCGGATATGCGTCAGGTTGACGAAGATGGCGTGACCTTCAAAAGCCATATCGACGGCTCAACCCACCGCTTTACCCCCGAGCGATCAGTTGCCATACAGGAAAACCTGGGTTCAGATATTATGATGGCCTTTGACGAATGCGCTGAACCATACGACCGTGAATATAATATACAGGCCATGACGCGCACCCATCATTGGGCCGAACGATGTCTGGAGGCCAAAACCCGGGACGATCAGGCCCTGTTCGGTATCGTCCAGGGCGGTGTGTTCCCGGACTTGCGCGCGGCTTCTGCTGAATTTATCGCCTCCCTTGACTTTCCTGGAATCGCCATCGGCGGTTTATCCGTGGGCGAAACCAAGGATGAAATGCACGCTATGCTCAAAGTCGTCAATGAGATCCTGCCAGAAGATAAGCCCCGCTATCTGATGGGCGTGGGAACCCCGCAGGACCTGGTCGAATGTGTGCGGTTGGGGATTGACATCTTTGACTGCGTCCTGCCGACCCGCCTGGCCCGTCACAATGCCGCCATGACAGATACAGGCCGGATGAACATGATGAACGCCCGCTTTGCCCGCGACGAACGACCAATCAGTGACACCTGCACCTGCTATACCTGCCAAAACCACACCCGAGCCTATATCCGCCATCTGATCTCAGCCCGAGAAATGCTGTCGGGCACACTCCTTTCAATTCATAACATCCACACCTTGCTGGAGCTGGCCCGAAAAATCCGTCAATCCATCCAGGAAGGAAACTTCGCTCAATTTGCGAACCACTATTTGGAAAACCTGAATCGGGAGTAAAAGAAAAAACATGACCTTTCTTCAAGCTTTCATTCTTGGCATTGTCCAGGGTATTACCGAATTCATGCCAATCTCCAGTTCTGGGCATACGATTCTGATTCCTTTTTTCCTCAACTGGCAATTGCCAGACAAGGAAATGTTCATTTTCAACGTGCTTGTCGAGCTGGGCACACTGGTTGCAATTATTCTCTATTTCCGCAAGACTCTATTCGATATAATTTCAGGCTTTATCCAGGGTTTGTTAAAAGGTCAGCCATTTGGAACCCTCTCGGCCCGTTTGGGCTGGCTGCTGATCCTCGCCACCATTCCGGCAGGAATCGCTGGCTTGTTGTTGAGAGACCTGTTTGAGCAAATCTATACCTCCCCTCTGATAACCGGGATTGCCTTGCTGGTCACAGCCGCCTTGTTGATTACAGCAGAAAGAATCAGCCTGAAAATGAATGAAACCCACGACATCACGGTGACAAGCGCGCTCTTTATCGGTGTGATGCAATCACTCGCACTGGTGCCCGGGATCTCACGCTCCGGATCAACCATTTCCGGCGGGATGTTCCGCCATCTCAAACGCGAATCAGCAGGCCGGTTTGCCTTCTTAATGTCTGTTCCGGTCATGCTGGCGGCTGGTTCACTCTCAACCTACCAGATGATTACCGAAGTGCCAGACCTGGCCAGTTTTTTGCCAATCATGGCTGTGGGTTTTCTAACAGCCCTGGTGGTTGGTTATCTCGTCATCCGCTGGTTGCTCCAATTCCTGGTCAAGAATTCCCTCGCATATTTCTCAATCTATTGCTCCATCGTCGGGACACTCACGATCGTGCTGTGGTTCCTGCAAAGATCACCATGAAAAGAAAATATCCTGTTACAGCGGGTTTGCTGATGATTATCATTCTCATCTCGGCATGCACCCCGACTGCTGAAATACCAACCGAACAACCCGAGTATGAAGTTGTCAGACTCCAAATCACACCTGCACTGGAACACTGGTTGCCAGAAATCGCTGAATGTGCAGAGCGTTTACCAAACCTGGGTATTTATACCGATATTCTGCCACGCAACCGGCTGAATCTATCCGAAGTAGACCTGGTCCTGCGTCTTGGCCCACGTTATGAATCTGATTTATTTGTATCAGTGATGGGGCATGAAGAACTTATTGTCTTTTCAGGCGCAAACGTTCCGGTCAACAACCTCAGTCTTGAAAGCATTCAGGCGATCTATTCCGGAAAAATAACCCTCTGGGATGAAGTTCCAGAAGTTATCGAAGAAGGTCGTTTAATCAACCAGCCAATCACAACCCTGGCCTACCCGGAGGATCATGAGATCCGGACCCTGTTTGAGCTGTCTTACCTCAGTAATGAGGCCATCGATAGCAACCCACTGTTATATAATACAGTGTCTTTTTTAGAAAAATTGCTGGCTGAGAATCCGTATGGGATTGGATTTGGTTTATTGAGCCAGGCGACTAAGGACAGCCAGATTATGACAATTACAGACCAGGAAATACCCTCTTTCCAACAATTTGTTCTGGCCATCACCCCCGAAGATCCTCAGGGAGATCTGCACCAGCTACTGCTCTGTCTTCAACAAGAATAAAAACAATAATCGAATAACCTGCCCCAGAAAGTCTCTGGTTAAACTTGATGTTCAAAGGTCAGCTTATGAAGACATTCCCTTATAAGTATTAATAAGGCATTTGCAATGATCCAAGACCTCCCCATTACCATGGGGTGCCTGGTATTAGCCAGGGAAATGGCAAAGTCATTCGTTTTGATTAAATAAATTGTGTTTGTGCGTTAATCACCTCATCTTGCCCCCACCAATAGAGGGTGCGAGTTCTGCTTCGCGCCAGCAGAGGCTAATTAATAATTCAGTTTGAAGGCGTATTTCAACCTTTTGAGATATCGAAGCCTACAGTTCATCGTTTTTCGTCATCTTTACAATTGCCCTGTCGTATTAGCTCGTTAGCTTGACTAGTTAACTAGAAAGTATTATTATTCATCCAGCGTTTA
Organism: Candidatus Brevefilum sp.; assembly: GCA_007119455.1. Lineage (GTDB taxonomy): Bacteria > Chloroflexota > Anaerolineae > Anaerolineales > Anaerolineaceae > Brevifilum. The sequence continues at coordinate 3,807 of SKPR01000001.1, forward strand.
TCATTGGATAACGCAGAGAACATTAATAATTCCTAGAAAGATGGAGTATAAGCATGTCAGAACGTTATGTTGGAACTGTTAAGTGGTTTAGCGCCCCAAAAGGGTACGGTTTCATTGGTCGAGAAGATGGCGAAGATGATGTCTTTGTGCACTTCTCCGCCGTCCAGATGGAAGGCTACAAACGACTGAGAGAAGGTCAGGAAGTAGAATTCTCCATTGAAGATGGTCCAAAGGGTTTGCAGGCTGCCAATGTCATCCCTGTTTTAGCAACCGAAGAGGTATAATCTTCAAAATTGATATCGGGTCGGGTTTCCGACCCGATTTTTTTATTTAAAATGGAAAACGATGTAAGAAAACAACTTGGCGATCTCCATAAAAACCACCCGCCAGCCCTCTCGATGCATAAACCACGATCGCGACCTGAACCAATGACCCACAACCGGTCTGACAGAAATCGAAACGCCGCTTCCCCGCATTTCGTTTCGAAATATAAGACGTGTTCTGAAACTATGGAAGGGATCCGTCACAATCATCAATGACGACCAGCCCTGATCACGGGCTATTTGAAGAACAGCAAGGGCTTCATCCCGGGTGCTGTCAACTTTTTGAGAAGTGATAAAAATTGAATCTTGAGAGAAGCCATAAGTTTCAGCTTCACTTGCCAGAAGCCTATTAGCCCTGCGATCGGTGTTGGTGATCACCAGGCGATAAACGTAACCTCGATCCATCATATCAGCAGCCATCCCAAGCCGGTTGCCATCATCACCACTAAGGATCACCACAGCATCGAAGTTTTCAATCGGATCAGCAACGATCAAAACAGCACCCACTGCCACAAGGGAAAGATAAACCAGAAAAACCAGAACAATGCTTGAAAATAACCCCAGCAAAATCAATGCACAACCGGTAACCACAGGATGCTTCCTGCGATCTGATGCCATTTTTCTACCACCTACAGCCATGTTTAATTCCTGATTGTTAACGCA
>SKPR01000094.1 GCA_007119455.1 Candidatus Brevefilum sp.
CGTGAAAGAGCCGCCATCACCGGAGTTAATGGTGGTGACAAAAATGCCACCCAGGGCACGGTTGCCCCTGACGTCCATACGAACTTCGAAATCCAAATTGGCGGGGTAGTTGTGGGTCCTGATCGTGACAGTTTCATCCCTTTCCACTTCGATAATCGATATGGTCGGGATGCCGACATGATCAATGGGCGGTGTCACTTCGGCCGTTGTGTTATAAAACCAGTTGTAGGAGAAGAATCCGCCTACAGTGGAATCCAACCGGATGGCGATTTGAGGTACGCTCTTGAGAGCGTCCGGGATCTCAAATGTAGCCGTGAAAGAGCCGCCATCACCGGAGTTAATGGTGGTGACAAAAATGCCACCCAGGGCACGGTTCCCCCTGACATCCATACGTACAACGAAATCCAAATTGGCGGGGTAGTTGTGGGTCCTGATCGTGACGGTTTCATCCCTCTCCACTTCGACAATTGATATGGTTGGAATGCCGGAATGAACCTTTTGAGGGATGGTCACGCCACCCATGCCCCCGGTTTCAAGCTCATTTCCAATGGCAAGTGTGGATGAATTTGGTATTGAACTGGCCTGGACACTATCCGCAACACCTAATAGTGTTAGCAGGAAAATAATCATCAGTGTTGTTGTTAGTTTTTTCATCTGTTCACCTCGTACTTCTTTCTTTATATTGAATTAAGATCATACCGATTAATGCAAGTAGATAATGATATTTTTGTTTGGTGGTCAACAAATGATACGGGTGGGTGTTCTCGCCATATTTTGCGCGATTCTTTTTCGTTACGGTGAAAGGTTGTTGCGTAATCCTCGAAGCCACCCTGATCTGGATAAAATGTGGTCACGTATGCCGAATGCACGTATGCCGCATGATCGTGCTTTTTATTTTTCATTTGTGCGGTCCTTTTGCTCGTGCCTTAATTAATTATACGATATTCATCTCTCGACTTCAATTAATTAAAATTCTTTTCATGTTGGCAAGAATAATGCTTATAATACATGGACCTCCCCTGGGTGTGGGGAGGTCTGTGTCCATTCTCATATATAATGATTATTTCCTTTTTACTTTGATCGTCCTGGGTTTGGCTTCCTCTGCTTTGGGGATATTCAAGGTTAGAATGCCATTTTCCAGATCAGCTTCGACATTGCTGGCATCGAGTGAGGTTGGCAGGGTGATCACACGGTGGAATTTCCCGCTCGGTCGTTCCGCAATCAGGTAGGTCTCACCTTCCTGCCGGTCATCCTGTAATTCACCAGAGATGGTGACGGTTTCGTTCATGATGTGGATGTCAAGGTCGTCGGGATTGATGCCGGGTAACAATGCTTTGATTGTAAACGACTCTTTTTCAACCTGAACATCGATAGGGAAAGTCAAATTGGGAGAATAATCTTCATCCCAGTCCTGCATCATTTCTTCCATCATGCGGCGTCTGTGACCCCGCCTCGTTGGGTGAATGTATAAAGTCATAATATCCTCCATTGGATCGTCTGATGTTGTTTATTATTCATTTTCATCTTATTTATTTTTTGTTAACAACATATCTACAAATAATTTGAAAAATATAAGAATCATGATTGATGGCATTCACAGATCACACCTGATACAATTATCTGGTGAATGTAGAAGTTGGATGATCAATGAAAAAGCCTTTATTATGGATAATCCTGATCCTGTCGATGGGGCTTGTTTTCGGGTTTTATAGAATTTTCCGAACGATTTTTGCCCAAAATAAAAGAACGGAGAAAGTTTTTTCCTTTCTTCGAAACCCCGAACGACATCAGGACTGGGTGAGCCCAGCACTGACACGTTGTGGAGATGCACCTTTCATTTTGCCCTCAACAGGCATGATTGGTTTTATTTGGGGCGATTCCTTCCGTCCAGGACATCAGCACCAGGGGATTGATATTTTCTCAGGCGCTAACGTGGGTGAAACACCGGTTTATGCGGTTTATGATGGTTACTTGACCCGACTCCCTGAATGGAAATCCACAGTCATCATCCGTATTCCTGTTGATCCGATCCGGCCTGGCCGCCAGATCTGGACTTACTACACCCATATGGCGGATCCATCCGGACGATCACTGATTTCTGATATGTTTCCTCCTGGCACTACCGAAAAATATGTCTCAGCTGGTTCGTTATTGGGTCTTCAGGGAAATTATTCCGGAACACCGGACAACCCTACTGGTGTCCATCTTCACTTCTCCATCGTGAGAGATGATGGCCAGGGTATGTTTCTGAATGAATTAGACAAGCGAAACACCATTGATCCGTCACCATATTTCAATCTGCCGTTGAATATCACAGAAAACCCCGACCAGGTGCCAATCTGTGATCAAACAGACACGAATTAACGAATCTCTTCGGGTTTAATCGTATAATAAGTTCGCCTTTTAGTAGACAAAATTCAATCATAGGTTGGGAGCCTGATGGAGGAAATATCAAATAATATTTTTATTGAAACCGGTTTTCCGGGTGTTGTTCTGGGTGTTATCTCGCTGAATCGTGGATTGGTCATGATCGATATGCCCTTCAGAAGTAATGACCAACAAACCTGGTTAAAAGAGGTGGAGAAATTAGGGGGTAGTAAAGAAACAATGATGGTGATGTTGGATACGCATCTTGACCGTAGTCTTGGTTTGCAAACAATTGAGTTCAACGTATTGGCGCACAACAAAGCCACTGAGATATTAAGAGACCGTCCACTTAATATTCGGTTGAGAGAGATCGATTCAGGTGGGGATTGGGAATTTTTTGAGGTGCCTGCTAATCTACGCTGGCCTGTTCCGGATATGACTTATTCAGAACAGATGGTCATCCATTGGGACGATTCGCCTGTGATTGTTACACATCAACCAGGTGTCCATCCTGCCGCTAGCTGGGTTCGAGACGTTGCTGGCAAATTGATCTTTATCGGGGATGGTGTCGTCCTGAATCAACCCCCCTTTATTGCCTGGTCTGACCTGGAACTCTGGATGGGTGAACTTTCAGGATTGCTTACCGATGAATATCGCGGATATAAAATCATCAGTGGACGGCAAGGATTGATCCGGCGAAGCTCCATCGAAAAAATGCTCGATTACCTGGGTGTTATAAAGTCAACGATTGAAGAAGTGTCTGCATCTCCAGACCGGGACCTTGTCTTGACAGAAGCCGTATCTTTTTTGCTAAAAAAGCGCCATTTTAACCAGGAAAAGAAGGAAAATTATAGAAACCGTTTTGAGTGGGGATTGAATAATTATCTTCAGCGGAAATTTCCTGAACCAAAAATAAAAGAATAGGAGTGAGGCATGCAGGCTGGTGACAATCAACCTATGGTAGAAGTAACGCGCGGGGATATTGTTGAATCAATTCATTTTGGTGCATTTGTGGTGACTGATCCTGACGGTCGGATCGTGGTTAATGTGGGTAACCCGGATCTGATGACTTATCCACGAAGTTCGATGAAGCCCTTCCAGGCACTGCCTTTCATCGAAAGTGGTGGGGCAGAAGAATTTGATTTTAACCAGCAGGAAATTGCGATTATGTGCGCTTCCCATTCGGGAACGGATCTTCACTGCTCGGTGTTGATGGCCATGCATGAAAAAATTGGAACAACAGAAAATCATCTTGCCTGTGGGGTACACTGGCCTGGCGACCTGGAAACCCGCAAAGCATTGCGGCTTGCCGGAGAAACGCCAACGCCCTTCCGGCATAACTGCTCGGGTAAACACACCGGTATGCTGGCCCAGGCACGTCTTCGTGACCTGCCCCTGGAGAATTATCTCGATCCGCAACACCCGGTCCAGGTTGCCATCCGTGAAACCCTGGCAGAAATGGTGGAAATTGAACCTGACACAATGCCCCTGGGGATTGATGGGTGCTCTGCACCGGTCTATGGTATCCCGCTCCAAACGATGGCCCATGCTGTAGCAAAAATGGCTGACCCGGTGAAATTATCACCAGCACGTTCGAAAGCTTGCCATCAAATTACTTCGGCCATGATGAACCATCCTGAGATGGTTGCCGGACCGGGCCGGTTTGATACTCGGTTAATGACCGTTGCAAAGGAAAAACTCTTCTGCAAAGGTGGCGCAGAAGGTTACCAGATCATCGGTGTGATGCCCGGAATACTGGGAGATGACCAGCCAGGGTTGGGTATTGCCATCAAGATTACAGATGGTGATCATCAGGGACGCGCACGAACTTCGGTCAGTCTGTCACTCCTGCATACCCTGGGCATACTGGATGACAAGGACCTGGCTGAGCTGGCGCCTTTTGGGAATGTCCCGGTCAAAAATTGGCGTGAGATTGTGGTCGGAGAAATCAGGCCGGCTTTCAAGGTTTCTATACCTGATTTTTAGAGGTGTGCGTTGACAGAATTTTCAAGTATACGGAATAAAATTAATGCAATCCGCGAACGTCTGATCGAAGCGTATGGCATGCCAGAATGGCGGGAGCCTTTACCGCCTGTTGATGAACTGGTGTCGACGATCTTATCGCAAAATACCAACGATCTCAACCGCGATGCTGCCTTTGAAAAATTACAGGAATCTTTTCCAGATTGGGAATCCGTTATGGAAGCAGACACTGAAGCTGTGATTGAGGCGATCAAAACGGCCGGACTGGCTAACCAGAAAGGGCCCAGAATCCAGCAAGCACTCAGGGAAATCGCCAGCCATACCGGGGGTGAGATCCGGCTGGATTTCCTGGCACATATGCCGCCGGATGAGGCCCGTGAGTGGCTGCTGGATGTCAAAGGTGTGGGGCCTAAGACAGCGGCCATTGTCC
>SKPR01000068.1 GCA_007119455.1 Candidatus Brevefilum sp.
CAAAGAAAGCCATTTTCTGCTCACTTCACCACTTTTTGACGACTATACAAACATCAACGCTGTTTGGGTGAAATCGGAATAAGAAAACCCAGAAGTCTACAGTTAATAAAAACTCAAAAAACTCCTATGCCTGAATCGGGTCAAATTGCTCTGTTTTTTGGAAAATTTTCCTGTAGAACCTTGAGTCAATCACCTAAATCCTCAACCTCAAATCATCAAAAGGGTTCAGCGAACCCTGCCAGGTGTTCGATTTGATGGATGTTGTATAATTATTTAAGAACATATAAGAATACAATAAAAACGTTTTATATTTAGCAAAGACCTGCTATGGTTTGAAAAACGGACTCGGAAAGGATAAATGGAGATCAGCTTCCCTGAAGGACCACCAGGGGTTCACCCACCCACCTCTGCCCTGGCTCGAATTCTGGCATTTAAGCATGTCACCAACCCGGTTGATGAAAAGCCTTTTAGTGAAGCATTGCTATTAGGGGTAGGTGGTGGGCTTGATACGGGTTATATCCTGTTCCAGTTTAATCACCTCCCATCACCAATGCTGGTTTTGGGATTTCGCAATCAATGGAATAATACTCGTGCATTTATTGAAAACATTGTTTTGAGGCTTAATCTGGCGGTTGAATTTGAAGAATTTGACAACCAGAGCGGGGCACAAATAAGGCTCCAAGAAGTATTGAAACAGGACAGGGTGGCTCTGGTTTGGGTTGATAAAGCACATTTACCCTATCATGAAATGCCGGAAAACCTGCGCGGTTACATTAACCACCAGGTTGCCGTTTATGCTCGGGATGGCCGTTTATGGCGATTATATCTTGACGATCTGAGCAGTAAGCCGATCGAGGTACGCGAAAAAATCTTCACCGCTGCCAGGGCAAACCTGCGTATGAACAATTTTTTGATGCTGATTTTCAAAAAAGCCGGAGAACTTAATCCTCAACAGGTGCGTCATGCCATTTTAGAAGGTATCAGAGATTGCGTTATTCAATTGACCCAGCCATTCCAAACTGCCGGGATCAGTAACCTGACATACTGGGCAGAGAAATTAACCAATCATCATGACCGGAGGGGGTGGCCACAGGTCTTCCGGGATCAAAATGGCCTCTTCCCTGCACTGGTCACCCTTTATGAATCCATCAAACTAAATGGCACAGAAGGTTTTGCGCTGCGGAAGCTTTACTCGGACTTTTTAAATGAGGCAGCCAGGTTACTTGATAATCCAGCCTTCAATGCTGTAGCCGGACAATATCTGCAGCTTTCAAACCACTGGTCGAACCTCGCTGAAAACGCCCTGCCGTCCCGGATCCAGGTCTTCGATCAGGTAAAAAAACGCCTCAATCAGAAATATGCGGCTTACCGCGAGTATGATTTACAAGCTTACAAAAAAGCGATAAACGACCTCAATGGATTAAATACCAGCATCATGGCTGACTTCACCCTGGATGACCATGAGACCAACCAGTTGTATGAACGGCTGGCTGGCCAGATAAAGCTGATTGCTGAACTGGAGAAGAGCGCTGCTCTGCGATTGCGGGATCTGACCCGCCCATAAATAGCTTCATTATGAGAAAAAAGAGGTGCCTATGAATATCTTAATTTTGGGTGGTAAACGGTTTTTAGGTATTGCGCTGGTAGAAGCGCTCTTACAAGCTGGTCACACACCGACACTCTTCAACAGGGGATTAACCAACCCCGATCTATTTCCGAAGGTCAAAACCCTGACCGGAGATAGAGATGGTGCTCTGAACGCCCTGAAACGCAGGAAATGGGACGCTGTCATTGACACAAGCGGGTATATCCCACGCATTGTTAAGCAGTCTGCTGAGTTTCTCTCAGGCCGATGTGAACTGTATGCATTTATTTCATCTGTGTCAGTTTATCAAGATTTCAGAAGGCCTGATATAACCGAAGATTATCCGCTGGCCCAATTAGATGACCCGGAAGATGAAGACCATACGGGGGATGCCTATGGCGCCCTCAAAGCCTTATGTGAATATGAGATTCAACAATCCTTCGATGGAGATGTACTGGTGTTCCGGCCCGGCCTGATTGTCGGTCCGAATGATCCTACCGATCGTTTTACCTACTGGCCCTGGCGGGTGTCCCTGGGTGGAAAAGTACTGGCCCCTGCACCACCCAGCGCTAATTTACAGTTCATTGATGTGCGTGACCTGGCGGATTTTATCATCAACAAGGTGGAAGCAAAGACCAAGGGTGTCTTCAATGTGACCGGCCCCAAAAAGCCGGCGACCTTTGGATCTTTACTGGTTTCCTGCCGGGAGGCAGCCTTATCAGACGCGAATTTTATTTGGGCAGAAGAGGAATTCCTGCTCAATGAAGATGTTACCCCCTGGACAGATCTGCCGCTTTGGGTGCCGCTTTCAGATCCTACCTTTGCTGGTTTTTACAATATTAATATCACCAAAGCCCTCAAAGCAGGCCTGGCATTTCGTCCACTTTCGCAGACAGTGTCTGATACGCTGATCTGGCTGAAGACCCGCCCAGGCTCGAGAAAATTAAAAGTCGGAATTGATATCTCCAGGGAAACTGAATTATTAATCAAGTATCAGAAACAAAAACCAGACTGAGTAACAGAATTCACTCATTTAACGATAAGTATCCCAATGAACCCGCTTCGGATCATATTGAGTCCGAGGCGGTTTATCATCAGCCGGGTAACCTATATAAATTACGTTAAGCGGTTTGACGTGGTCCGGGAGTTCGAGTATCTTCGATATCCGCTTGGTAAAATTGAAGATCGGATGCACTCCAAGCCAGACTGATCCAAGCCCCAATTCAACCGCTGCAATCAGAATATTCTGCGTCGCAGCACAGCAGTCCTGCACCCAGAATTTCTCTGCCATCGGGTGTTTGAAAAATGAGGTGTTACCACAGACGGCAATTCCCACCGGGGCATTAAACCGGCCAAACATCAACGCAGAACGGACATCATCCAGCAAGTCGGGGTCGGTCAGTACAATAAACTCCCAGGGTTTGATGTTCATGGCCGATGGCGCAGCCATGGCAGCCTTTAAGAGCTGATCAATTTTTTCTTTTTCCACCGGTTTTTCCTGATACTTTCGGATACTTCGTCTTGCCAAAATGGCTTCCATGGCTGTTGTCATTAATTAACCTACCTCCAATTTACTCGTAATCGACTAATAATTTAACTACTCAGCATGCAAGGGACTCTGGGGGCACAGCCTTCAGCAGCAGAACTGCCCGAGTAGGTACCTGATAATTAAAAATAATGTTTTTATTGCACATCAATCTGCGTCAATAACCCTCTCACAGAGTGAAACTATGCCCTCTCCCAAAGCCAGGGGGTTTTCCAGCATGGGCATATGCCCGGCATGAGGGATGGACAAAAACGTTCCGGATGGCAATCTATCCGCCATTGTTCGGGCCTGTTCAATATTGATCAGGGGATCAGATTCACCAGCGACAACCAGGGACGGGACATGGATCTCTGGTAGAAGGTCACTTCGGTCTGGCCGCTCAGCCATGCCCAATAAAGCACCGATAATGCCCCGGGGGTCCGTTTCAGCAATAATTCGCTGGGTTTCTTTAACGACAGTTTGATTCTGTGATAGTTTCGGTGCCAGGGATTCAGCCACTACAATTGAGCCCTGCTCCTTTACCGCTTCCACTAACGCATAACGATCGGCCTTTTTTTCATCCGAATCGGCTTCTGAATGAGTCGTGATCATTCCAAAACCTGCCAATGATTCCGGAAACATATCCGCAAAAGCAAGGGAAATGTAACCGCCCATCGAGTGCCCACAGATTACAACCTTTTTTATACCAAGGTAATCCAGCAAATGGGCAAGGTCCTCAGCCAGGGTTTCCATCGGATACACGCCTTCGATGGCTTCACTCTCGCCATGACCGCGCACATCCGGCAAAATGACACGATGGTTCCGTAAATATTTTTCAGCTAAACCTTTCCAGATTTCCCGGTTCAGGCCAAAACCATGGACGAGCATTAGTGGCAGGCCAGTCTGGCCGAAGATATCATAGCCGATCTTGATTCCATTGACTTCAATAATCATCCGTTCACACAGGTTCACCTTCCTCCGCAAGCTGTTCGCGAATAAATGCAATTGCATCGTCTTTGGTTAAGACCTCACCACATGCCTGAGCTTCTCGCAGCTGGTCAAGCAATCGACCAATTTTTTTTCCAGGCGAGAGACCAAAGATATCCTGAAGATCATGCCCATTCAGCAATAATTCTGGCGAAATCAGGGTATCGCGCTTATGCCACCAGGCCTCACAGATATCCCTCGTCACATTTACAGCCCTGTGCCACTTTGCACGATCAAGCGTTTTTCCATATGTCGCCAGTGTATCCGCCAGGGAGAGGATGCTGATGCTGACGCCAACTTCATGCGTTTTGGTAAAAAAACGAAAGATATCACGCCGGGTAGGGAGGTTTTCTGCGTTAATCAGCGAAAGCAAGGCCATGTGGTGACGGACCATCTTTCGTACCCATTCGGATTCCGCATTACTTAACTGTAACCGCCTGGCCATCTCCCAGGCCATTTTGCCACCAACGCTGGCATGCTGCTGAAAATACAACCGTCCGCCTTCATCCGATTTAACTGTCATTGGCTTGCCGATATCGTGGAGCAGTGCACCAAACATGGCCAGGGCTTGCTTCTCACGGCCGGGTGTGATTTCATCACTGAAATATGCATTAAGCTCAGAGGTAAATTCCGCAAGCGCCTGATACACCTG
>SKPR01000053.1 GCA_007119455.1 Candidatus Brevefilum sp.
AACACATTCCTCTAATAAGACACTGCCATCCGATTCAATCAACTGTTGAATATAGGCGAGGGTATCATCCTGACTGTCAAGCTGGATCCCCATCACTCTGACACCTTTCCCGCCGGTTAACCCCAAAGGTTTGACCACGATCTGCCCGACATCATTTAAGAATTTCCTGGCATCGTCCAGTGAAGTAACCGTTTCCCAAGCAGGTGATCCCCATCCAACCTGGTCACGTAAAAGATTTCGCATAAACGATTTGTCGCCCTCAAGGCGAGCCTGTTTTTGGGTGGGTCCGACCGCAGGAAGGCCGGCCTTGCGTAACAGATCAACCACACCATGCATCAGTGTTGCTTCAGGCCCAATCACAACGAAAGCTACATCATGAAGCCTGAAATAATCCACAACTTTTTCAAGATTTTTAATACCTGTATTCCTGTATTCAGCGGACAGATCCGCAATACCCTGGTTATGACCTTCTGCTGCAACAACTAACTGAATGTCAGGATTTGACGCAAGCCCGATTGCCAGGGCATGTTCACGACCGCCATTACCAATCAATCCAACTCTCATATCAGGTCGACCTTCCAAAATGCGACATTGTTGATTCTAATTCCTCACCGAGCGTATTGAAAATTCGTACAAATCACTTCGGTAATAAATTTTCTTGTATTCAACCGGAATATCACGCATTAAATAAGCAACACCTTCCAGGTAAAGTAACGGTGTTCCAACGTCTATGGCGAGGGGAACTGCTTCATCTTTTCTGGCAATACATGGTTTGATCAATTGCTTTTGCCAGCATATTTTCAAACGAAATTGGTTTTCTAATACAGAGAATAGTGAATTTTCAGAAAAATCATAGCGATCCAAACCATTACATAGATGCACGGGTAATACGGATTGCTGGTATGCCATGGGATTGTTGTCACCATAACGAACCCGTGACAGAACATAAACCGGCACACCGGGTTCAATCTGGAGTTCTCTGGCGTAAAATTGATCTGCGGGAATGGCTTTGAATTCTATAACTTTCGAACTGGGTTCCATACCTTTGAACCGAACTTCTTCGGAAAAACTCGTCAGACGATGCAACCCAAACTCGATAATGCTTTTCGGAACAAAGGTCCCTTTACCCTGGATACGGATCGCCAACCCATCATGTACCAGGTCTTCAACCGCTCGTTGGGCTGTGTTTCGACTGACCCCATATTCCTCTAAAAGATCATGCTCCGAAGGCAATAAATCTCCGGCTTCATATTCGCCGTCCTTAATTTTGTTTCTAAGGATTTCAGAGATTTGTAAATATAAAGGCTTATAACTGGTTGGATCAATGCCGTTATCCAAAACGGACCTCTTAAAATCTTCTATTGTTGGGACTATGGGTTGTTGGGTCAACCCGTTAAGCACTTGGTTAAAGGCAATTATATAATAAACCACCAAATTCTGTCAAATCAAAACAGGGTTTTTTCTACTTTAACCGCATCATAGATTTTAAGTGGAACAATTTCTGAATAAGTGCTTGTGCTATAATGGTCTCGTTTAATACCCGCATTGGAACACAAGGTTAGGAAAAGGAGAAAACAACATGGAAGATCGCTGGTTGGGCTTCGGAAAATATGAACTCGAAATCGAGCGGCAACAGCTTGATGACGAAGGCGCAGAATTGACTGTTGAAATGCAGGAAGCATTTGATGTGTTACTCAAACCTGGTGTTATTGAAGATGCCGCCTACCGGAAACGGGCCCGTGACATTCTTCAAAAGAGCACAGCCCTGCCCACCAGGCGTGATTTCGGCTTTCATGAACCTTCCGATCTGGCAGCAATACGGGATGCAAGACCTGCTGATTCAGGTGAACTTCCTGGCTTCAATCTTTCCGAACAGGATTACTATGATCATGTATATGGCGCCTGGTTGGGACGGTGTGCTGGCTGCCTGTTGGGCAAACCCATTGAAGGCCTCCTTGTCCGGGATATCTGGCCATATTTACAAGAAATCGGCCAATTTCCTTTAAGACAATACCTTGACTCAAGCCTTCCCGAAGCATTGAAAGAAAAATATCCGTTTGAAACAGGTCGAGGGTATATCGACCAGGTTGATCACATGGTCGAAGACGATGACCTGAACTATACCGTCACATCCCTGGCGGTTATGGCGCAGTATGGTTGGGATTTCACTCCGGAAGACGTGGCTACCTTCTGGCTTGACAACCTGCCTGCCTACCATACTTTCACAGCTGAACGCGTGGCCTATCGCAATTTCCTGCTGATGAAGTATCCGCCCGAATCGGGACAGTATTGCAATCCCTGCCGGGAATGGATTGGGGCTCAAATCCGTGGCGACTATTGGGGCTATGTATGTCCCGGAGAAACCCAGAGAGCGGCTGAACTGGCCTACCGTGATGCCTGTATCAGCCATGTAAAAAATGGCATCTATGGCGAGATGTGGGCGGCAGCCATGTGCAGCGCTGCTGCTGTCCTGAGTGATCCTCTTCTCATCCTTGAAGCTGGTCTGGCGCAAATTCCTGCTCACAGCCGGCTGACCTCTTTTGTGCATGAGGTAATGGACTGGTTTGACTCGGGCAAAAGTGTTGAAGAAGCTTGTAAGCTGATCCACCAGAAATGGAATGATGCCAACCCCCATCACTGGTGCCATACACTCAGTAATGCCCAAATTGTTGCGCTGGGCTTGTTATGGGGCCAGGGTGATTTTGAACAATCCATCAGCTGGGCCGTCACCGCTGGGATTGATACCGATTGCAACGGCGCTACTGTTGGTTCCATCATTGGGATGATGTATGGTGCGAAAAATCTGCCAGACAGATGGATTGCTCCACTTAATGATCGTTTGGATACCGGGATCAGCGGTTATCAACATGTTTTAATTTCTGATATGGCAAAACTCACCGTCCAGATGGCAAATGACGGGGGGTTTTTCTAAAATAGGTTAATTAAAACCGGAAAATTGACTGACCAGGAATTCAGAATGTACATTCTGAATAATTTATTGATTTAAGCACATCCCATTGACATCAACCTGTTTCAGGCTTCTTCAGAAATACAACAATGCCCTGGTCGTATTTGTCGTCGTTTTCAGGATTTTACAGAAATGCGTTTGTTTCCTGATCTGAGGTAATATTGTTAATAATAACTGATCGAGTAGACTAACAGCATAATTTTCTTGAATCAGAACAGGGTTGCCTGGCTCAAACCAGGTCAACCAATCGTGTGAACGGATTAAGGTCAACGATATGAACAAAAAGCGATTTATCGGTGTTTCAATCGGCCTTTTCATCCTGGGTCTGGTATGGACGATATTGACCCCAATGTTGTTTGCCGCAGCTCAGGCTGATATCGGACGAACCGCCCCGCATCCGGGTTTCATTGCCCCTGATTTCAGTCTGCAAACACCCCAGGGTGAAACCTTATCCTTAGCGGATAACAGAGGTCAACCTTCTCTTGTTTTCTTATGGGCATCATGGTGTACGGTTTGTAAAGCCGCCATGCCAGGCCTGCAATCGACTTATGAGGATTTCGCCCCGTTAGGATTTGAGCTCTTCGCAATCAACACAACCTTTCAGGATTCACTTCCGACAGCGATGGATTATTATCAGGCTCAAGGGTATACCTACCCCATGTTATTGGATAGAGATGGGGCTGTTTCACAGGACTATCAGATGCGGGCCATCCCTACCTCAGTGCTGGTCGGCCGGGATGGAGAGGTTTTGGATGTGATCATCGGAGCTGGCGTGAGCGAAGGTTACCTTCGCGCCCGTCTGAACGACCTTTACCCTGAAGGAGATTGAACCCAGCCATGTTTCCCATTATCAACATTGGACCCCTGGCCATTCAGGCTGCTGGCCTGATCCTGCTGATCAGTTTATGGATCGGCACCTGGTTATCAGGATTATTATCAGAAAACCTTGGCACCAATGACGATGTCATCGAAAACAGTATCCTTCTTGGGTTAATCATAGGTCTTTTAGGTGCTCGGGTAGGTTTCTTTATACAAAACCCCTCTGTCTTTATAAACAATCCATTAAACCTGGTCGCCTTATCGCCATCCATGCTGGATACGGGGTTTGGGCTGCTGGTTGGCTTATTGACGATTTACATCATCAGCCAAAATAAACACCTGCCGGCCTTGCCCACCCTCGATAGCATCTCACCCCTCCTGGTTGTCATGTTTGCAGGTGTTCATCTGGCAAATTATGCGAACGGAAACGATTTTGGTCTGCCGACAGATCTGCCCTGGGGTGTGCAATTATGGGGTGCAGACAGGCATCCGGTTCAGCTCTACACATTATTGTTAACTGCAGGATTTTTTATCGCTTTTCTCATGCGAACGCACAAGCTCAAACAAACTGGATTTCTGCGGAGCGGGAACCTTTTTTTGATGACCATAGCCGCGTTAGCTACCATAACCGTCTTCACCCGGGCTTTTGTTGCCCAGAAGACCCTCGTGGGCGGTTTGGACTTTGTCCAGGTGCTGGCCTTTCTTGTGATGACGGGCAGCCTCTGCGCGATTTACTTCCGCTCTTTTCAGAATCGTGATCAGGTGCCAGTCTTGATCAGTATGGGTTCCAACACCGAACCAGCAGAACACCTCTCCATGGCATTGGATAAAATTAAAAGTGCATTCAACGTTCAGCAGATGTCGGGTGTTTATCAAACGGAAGACGTCAAAAACCAGACCTCTAAATCACAATATCTAAACCGCATTGTTGAAATCAACACCTCGCTTGCTTTTATAGATCTGGTGGAAAAACTAAAATCGATTGAAAAAGAACTGGGCAGGCAATCCAGAGAAAAATCAGTCGTGCCGATTGACCTGGATGTATTAACATATAATGGCGATGTATTCACCGAAAAGGGCTGGCAAATTCCAAACCCTGATCTAATAAAATATCGTTATCTGGCTCAACCACTGGCGGAGATGAACCCGGGGTTCAGGCACCCAGCCAGCGGAGTATCCATCCAAAATATTGTCGACAGGATCGAAAACAACGCAAACGTTGAGAAAATTGATGGGACAGACAATGGAATTAAAGAATAAAACTGCACTGGTGACAGGTGGTGGTGTCCGTCTCGGACGTGCTTTTGCCCTGGCTCTGGCCAAAGAGGGCGTCAATTTAATCATCCATTACAACAGCTCTGAAGGCCCTGCTGAAGAAACAGCTCAAATTGCTCGATCACTGGGTGTAAAGGCCATAAGCCTCGGCGCTAATTTCTCTAACCTGGATGCCGTCGAAGACCTTTTCCCACAGGCCAACCAGCACTTTTCGGCTGTTGATATCCTGATCAATAACGCGGCAATTTATCTTAAAGGGACAGGGCTTGAAACAGACCGGGAAACCTGGGAGAAACAATTTCAAATCAACCTGCAGGCACCCTTTATGCTGATTCAAGCCTTTGCCAGGCAGCTACCGTCAGATAGCAAAGGCCGAGTTTTAAATATTGCTGATGCACAAATCGCCAAACACCAAATCGATCATTTCGCCTACCAACTGACCAAACATAGTCTGGCAGAGATGACACGCATGTTTGCAAAAGAGCTGGCACCAAGGATCATAGTCAATGCATTAGCCCTGGGGATTATGCTGCCATTGGCTGGCAAAGAGGATGTTGACCTACAAGCTTATGCTGAAAAACATGTGCCCTTGAACCGGACAGGCAACCCAAAAATCGCTGCAGAAAATGCACTTCATCTGATTAAAAGCGATTTCACGACCGGCGCGATATTGAGGGTGGATGGCGGTCAGTATTTGTAAAACTTAAGATTGACCATAAACAGGCAGTGCAGCACCTGAAATTGCATCAGCCGATGATGAGGACAGATACAGTATCGCATCAGCAACCTGTTCGAGTTTCACCCAATGATCATAATTCGCTTTAGGCATGGCCTCACGGTTCTCTGGGGTGTCCATCGTGCCGGGTAAAACACAGTTGACCTGGATATTTTCGTCCATCAATTCTTTGGCCAGGCTCTCAGTTAATCGGAGCAGGGCACCCTTGGCAGCCGCGTATGCACCGGTCTTGGCTGTACCATCCAAAGCAGACTTTGAGCCCACAGAAACAATTTTCCCCCGCCCTCCATCCAGCATCAAAGGCACAAATGCTGCGGTTGTATTCAAAAAAGAATGCACATTCAAATCCAGCATCTTTTCCCAGGTGGCTGGAGCGAGCTCATAAACAGTCTCTCCAGCAGTAAAGCCACCCACTGTATTGACCAGCACATCCACCTTCCCAAAATCAGACTGGATTTTTTTACCTAAAGATAGCAAACCTTCACGATCGGTTACATCAATCCCCTCATAAAGATACAGTCTTTCATCTTTGACTGCATCTTGTAATTCCTTTGTCAAGGAAGCTTTCCGGTGGTAAAGACCGCAGACTGTCCCATAGCCATGAAGCATAGCCTTAACGACAGCGTTACCCAGATTGCCGCCTGCGCCAGTTACAATAATTACCTGATCCTCAAAATCAAACATCATTTTCCTTTCAAATCGTGATATCGTCATACGGGGACAAGCCAGGTCTGGTCTAACCAGAATTGCCAGGTTTCGTCCGGAATACCTTCTGATTCAACTCCCTTTTTCGTCAGTGTCGGGGATTGCTTCAAAAATGCAGTCAGTTCAGGTGCTGATGTAAACATGGCTTTAAAGTCATGGAATATTTGATCATCTTTGATATAACACCAGGGCGCAAGCCGGTAAGCTCTCGACGGCTCAGGTTCAATCCAACGAAACTGTAAGCGTGCCTTTTTCTCGCAGCTCTCGATAACCCGGATGTATGAATCTATCTGGTGGTTAATGTCCATACTATCTTTAAGGTACCTCAAAATTTCATCAAAGGCGTAATCCCGTCCCTCTAATATTGAGTGGATACACGCCACGGCCTCATCGATATCACCATAATGGACTTTGTCGATCAGGTTATCCGGCATCATCGTCCGGTGAACGCCCACCTTTGAAACAATGCTGGGTGTCTGACAGGCCAACGACTCATAAGCAACATTTCCAAAGGCCTCGACAATGTGCCCCAGACAGAGCGTAGCCCGTGCCATACTGTAAAGTGCTGGCATTTCTGTGTTTGGAAGCCACGGAATAAATTTGAAATGCTTTCGGACACCCAGATTTTCCATCAGGTTCTGTAGATTTTGATAAAAGCCTTGATCTTCTGGAGAAACCATCTCCTCAATCCATTCAGGAACGAGTACCTTAATATCCGCCCACCCGTGTTCGTGTACCAGTTTGCTCACCACCTGGATGGTTTCTGGCAGACCTTTTCCGGGTTCAGGCCTGTGAGGATGAAGAAGAATAACATCACGATCAAGATTCACACCAAGTTTTTTTGCCAAAGGTGTCGGATCGACCTTTTTAAAAACATCCAGATCTATGCCGTTATTGACCTGGTGGATCCTGCTGCTCAAATTGGGAAAAACAATCCCTGCAGTATTTAAAATAACATCTGCTGAATAACCCGATACAGAAATCACATCATCCGCTTTACCGACAAACGTTCCTAAAACCGTTTCCGGGTAGATAATGTCACGAAAGGATGATACCGTCGGTATCCTGTCATAAACATCCGGTACCAAAAACTCCCCATCATGGATGTAAAACCGGTCGGCAGATCGCAAACCCTCTGAAAGCCTGGTTACCAGCAGGGTCAGATCTGGCCCGTTAATGGCATAAGGTTGGGGGAAGGGAAGATCAAAAGGCAGAACAGGATGGACGCTAACATTTTCATCCCAATTGAATGAAACCAGGTCTTTTTTCACCTGAGAACAAAATATCTCTACCTGGTGCCCTTTACGGCCTAATGCTTGCGCAATTTGCTGAATATGTTTTGACGCACCCCCGGTCACAACATCAGGAAAAATGGGATTGATCGAGAACATGACGATCTTCATAAAACCTCAAATCACAAATCCTCGGTAAAATAAAGAATAGGAAAGTGAGAGCAAATGGATAAAATCTTCATCAAAAATTTAGAAGTATATGGCATTCTGGGTATCCATCCACACGAACAGCGAACGCCGCAGGTTATTCGGGTCAGTGTCAATGCAAAAATTGACATCGGATTTGCTGCACAGGATGATAATATCGAGAAAACGGTTAACTACTCCACCATGGCACAAAACATAATTCGCTTCATTGAGGGCAGCAGCTTCCTGACCATTGAAGCACTCATCGATGCGCTGGCTGTTAAGATTTTGTCCGATAAGCGGATCCAAGAGGTCTGGCTGCGGATCGAAAAACCCAATGCCGTTCCCCAGGCTGAATCGGTCGGAGTAGAAATCACCCGGCGCCAACAAGCCTAAAAATGGAGACGCTCAGCACCTCTTGAGATATTGTCCAGAAATTCCATCCTGGTGGACATGTCTTCCCGGAAAGCGCCCAGCATTGACGAGGTGGTCATGCGGGCATCATGTTTTTTGACACCCCGCAGCATCATACACATATGTAAACCTTCAACAACAACCCCCACGCCTTGTGGGTTGAGCACGACCTGCAGATAATCCGCAATTTGGGTCGTCATGCGCTCCTGCACCTGCAAACGCCTGGAAAATAGATCAACAATTCGCGGGATCTTTGACAGACCAATCACCTTGTCCGATGGAATATAGGCCACATGAGCACGACCCATGAAGGGCAGAATGTGATGTTCACACATGCTGTAAAACTCTATATCACGCACGATCACCATCTGGTCGTAGGCTACATCGAAAACAGCTTCATTGAGCAAAGCTTTCGGGTCCATACGATAACCGCTAAATAATTCCTCATAACTTCTGGCCACACGAGAAGGCGTTCTTTCCAAACCTTCCCGTGATGGATTCTCTCCAATAGCTTCCAAAATTTTACTCACCGAAGCTTCTATTGTTTCCAGGTCCATCTCTTCCTCACAAAACAAATCCGCTGCCTGGGCCAGGGGATCATTACAATCTGCAACCATCTATAAACCTCCTTATTGTGTCGATCAAACTTTTCACTTTAATTAAACACCCTAATGATTTAAATTAAAACGGTTTGTACAGGGTTATCCGTACAAACCGTGGATTGCGTATACCCGCTATCATCCAATTTCTGGGATGATGATGCCATAGGTGCCGTCACGGCGTTTGTAAAGGACATTAAATTCACTTGTATTGGCATTATAGAAGACAAAGAAGTTCTCGTGTCCCAATAATTTCATCTGTTCAATGGCTTCCAGCTCATCCATCGGAGCCAGGGCAAACCTTTTTCGGCGGACAATGACGGGCTGTTCTTCTTCCTCTTCAATTAACTCGGGATAAGCCGGTTCAATAGCCTGGGCAATGGTCTGGCCATCACCTCGACCTCTACCACGTTTACCCTTATATCGGCGAATTTGCCGTCGCATTTTATCAACGGTTGCATCAATGGCCGAGAAAATGCTGTCTGAACGTTCTTCTGATCGCAAGATAAAACCCTTACCACGCAGTGTCAATTGGGCCACATGCCGATCATTGGCGTTTCTGGCCGTTTTAATATGTGAAAGGTCCACCCTGCACTCATCCACCTCGTCCAGGAATTTTTCTAGCTTATCAACTTTCTTGACAACATAATCATTCAGCCGATCGGTTAATTCTAAATTCTTGGTGAAGATATCCATTTTGACAGACATATTGCCTCCATTTCAAGTGGGTTATTCAGATTATTCGTAACTACTCAGGCAGTTCTGCTGCTTAAGGACGCATTTTCCCTTTCATGCTGAGTAGTTAAGATTATACTTTAATATGATTATGATTGGACACAACAGACCTGCGCGAATCTCGAGCAAGGGTCAGACAATAAACATGGTGAGCCCCAGCCTCTTTGAGTGCCTCAGCACAGGCCTCCAATGTTGATCCGGTGGTCGTGACATCATCCACCAGCAGGACATTTTTTCCAGCAACGATTTCAGGCACCGCTTTAAAAGCACCAGACACATTTAGCTGGCGATCGGCTGCTGAAAGACCAACCTGGGAGTTGGTGTGGCGGGTGCGTAGCAGGCCAAAGGTGTTGTAGCGTGTGTTCAATCGGGTTGCGAGGGGTCTTGCGAGTTTAGCCGATTGGTTATAACCCCGTTCCCGGATCCTCTGCTTACTCAGCGGCACAGGAATCACCAGATCCACATGCCAACCTTCACTTCGGACAAGATCAGCCAACATTACTGAAAAATAGGCACCCAGCCCCTGATTGTTCTGGTATTTTAAAGCATGGATACATTCGCGGATCACCCCATCATATTCAGCCAGGTTGAGCATTGCCGTGTAAGCGGGCGGCTCAGAAAGGCAGTCACTGCATTGGTCTTTCTTTGCTATACCCGGTTTACCGCAAGTGGAACACCCTCGATGATTGATAATATGCGCCTTACCCAGGCAGACGGTGCAAACATGAAAACCCGGTTCTCCACAAACCGCACAGACAGGCGGATAGATCCAATCAAGGGCTGTCCAAAAACCTTTTCTGATTAAGTCAGCAATCCGTGTACCCAATGCAGGTTACCGCGTAATATTTAGCTATCTAAAACTTCCGAGTTATTGCACTGATTCGATTAATTCGAACCAGAGATTGGTCAATGCCGGCCTCAGCAACAAAAAACCGGTCACCAAAACCAGTAAAACTAAAATAATGATCAGAACCAGCTCTACCCACCCCTCCCCCCGTTCATCCGGTATGTTTACCATGGAACCTCCTAATTTTTCTTGTCACTATTATATACCATCTCTCAGCCATAACATTAAGGGTATTTTTAATTTTCAGAAAAACTTCTTTATCAGGATATTTTCCTGAAGAGGTTTTTTTGGGATCCATCTTCAATCATATTAAAATCAATAACACATTCAGCATGGAAGAAGAAAGTCAACTATTTAAGAACAAGACATTAACATCAAACTCAGTTCAACATTAATATGTGTTCAATTATTATCTATGCGATGATAAGGCCAAAAACTAGCATATAATTAATGAGACTTATACGCTTTTGTCAAAAAGTGATAAATAAATATTGCTGAATCCTATTAATATTTGTATAATAATTTCAGTCGTTATTTAAAAACAAAATCAGACTCAATCAATAATGGAGGCATCATGAGCGATATACTAGAAAAAGTATCAGGGCAACGGGACTTTTTTAAAGAGGTCCTTTCAAAAGTACCAGGTTTCAAAGGCTACATTGAACGCGGTGACCGGCGGATGTCAGATAAATTGCTGCGAGAAAAAATCGCCAGCGAATTTGGCGCCCTTGAACAACGTGTTTCTGCCCTCCAGCGAGATCTGATCAGCCAGGGGCAATTGGGTGAAGTTGGTAAGCTTGAAGCGGCTGCCATTAAAATACGCCAATTCACTGACCGGGTCAGAACAGCCTCCTATGGCTATGCCGGTGTCTTTGACGCCATTAAGATCAAAGAACAGGAGCTTGACCAGGTCTATCGCTATGATTATGCTCTGCTGGCATTGGCCGACGAAGTACAGGCTGCGATTGATAATGTGGAAACATCAATCGGCACAGAAGGATTGGATGCCGCCATTCGGCATCTGACGAATGTCAGCCAACAATGCGTTGATGCTTTCAACAAACGCAGCGAGGTTATGAAAGGCATTGCTGACTGAATTACACCCAAGAATAGTTAAGGATCAATAATAGAAATCGGAGTAATTTAATATGGCTAGAATTTTTGATGTAGTTGAATATCCAAAGGAGATGACCGGAGAGATCGTTCGCCGCTTCCCTGAAACAGGTGTGGCAGACTTACGGATTGGTTCCCAGGTGATTGTGCGCGAAGCTCAAAACGTCGTCTTTATGCGAGACGGTCGCGCCCTGGATGTTTTTGGTCCAGGTCGTCACACGATCACGACAGCCAACATCCCCCTGCTGGTTAATGTGGTCGGAAAGGCCTTCGGTGACCGGACACCTTTTACAGCCGAAGTTTTTTACGTCTCAATGAGAGAGTTTGCTGACCAGAAGTGGGGTACGCCTCAGCCGATCATCGTTCGCAATCCCGGCGTGGGATTGGGTGTCGCCCTTTTGCAGGGCTTTGGCACCTACAGCTTTGAGGTCAGTGACCCCCAACAGTTTGTGACCCAGATCGTTGGAGCCCAGGGTTATTATCGCACAAGTGATATCGAAAACCGTCTTCGCATCATGCTCCTCGCTAAACTTCAGGATCTGCTTGGTGAAACAACCGCTCAGCGAAATGTGCTTGAGTTGATTGGCCTGACCAATGAACTTTCAGCAGGTGTACGCGCTCAGGCGCAGGACGATTTCAAAGCCATCGGTCTCACACTCAAATCTTTCTATATCGGCAACCTGAAACCTTCATCGAAATCTGCTGAAGAGCTTCGTGCTATGGGTATGCTCGACATGCAGACCTATACCCAGCTCCAGGCTGCAGATGCCATGCGAGATGCCGCCCAAAATCCTGCCGGCGGTGCAGGCCTGACAGCCGGCATCGGCGCCGGGATGGGGATCGGAAACGTTCTCGGTTCAGCCCTGTCGAATGTCGGACAGCCCCAGGGTGGCCAGGCAGCCCCTGCGGCAGCAGCCGGTGAGGAAGCGATGCCGGATGTGATGACTCCGGACGAAGCAGCAAGATTCCTTAAAGTTTCTGGAGAGGATGTGGTCGCAGCGATTGAAGAAGGCGATCTGCGAGCTCGAAAGATTGGCAAAGCCTATCGGATCAGCAAAGAGGCCCTGCAGGAATTTTTGCAGGGTTAAGCAAACCAATTTCAGTAAGAATAACGGATGTCCATCCTTGCTGTTGGGCATCCGTTTTTTTCGTAACTACTCAGCATTCAAGGGACTATGGGCCCCCATATGGGAGTCCCATATGGGACCCCCAGCCTTCAGCAGCAGAACTGCCTGAGCAGTAATTTTTTCTTAATATCGCGCGTGAAAACAACCTGTCTGGACATAAGCAGCATGGTATAATCGATTAACAAGAGGTTAACAGACATATCTTTCATGAGATTACACGAATACCAATCCAAAGAGGTTTTCACAGACCATCACATCCCCATCCCTCGGGGAAGACTGGCAGCGACTCCCGAAGATGCAAAATTGATCGCTGAAGAACTACATGGCCCGGTGGTTCTAAAAGCGCAGGTTTTAATGGGGGGCCGGGGGAAAGCAGGTGGTATTCGGCTGGTACGTTCTCCAGATGAAGCGGAGGAAGAGGCTGCCAAAATTTTGGGACGGCAAATTAAGGGCATCCCAGTTCGTCGGTTACTGGTTGAAGAAGCTATTAATATCCAGCAAGAAATCTATTTGGGTTTGACCATTGACCGCCAGAAGGGTCAAACGCTGTTGATCGCCAGTGCGGAAGGCGGTGTCGATATTGAAGAGATCGCCCGTTCTTACCCTGAGAAGATATATCAGGTGGGTGTAAACCCCTTGCTTGGTTTATGTGAATATCAGGCACGTAATCTGGCCACTGAGATAGAAATCCCCCGTCATTTATGGCGACAATTCAATGCTATCGCTCTCAACCTCTATCGGGCTTATCTGGATCTTGACGCAACCTTAGCGGAAATTAACCCCCTGGTGATTACAGAACAGGAACAATTCGTTGCCCTCGATGGAAAAATTGGTATCGATGATAACGCCCTCTTCCGCCATCACAACCTTGTCGATAAACGCGATATTTCTGGTGAAGCCCTTGAAGAAATCGAAGCGCGAAAATTTGGCCTGGCCTATATCAAGCTTTCGGGTAACATCGGTTGCCTGGTGAACGGGGCTGGCCTGGCGATGGCGACCATGGACATCATCCAGCATAAAGGGGGAAAGCCTGCGAATTTCCTCGATATTGGCGGGGGAGCCAGCGCAGAAAAAGTCGCAGCAGCATTAAGAATCATCCTTTCAGACACCCAGGTTGAAACGGTTTTGATCAACATTTTCGGGGGAATCACCCGCTGTGACGAGGTTGCACATGGCATTCGCCAGACATTACAAGAAATTGATCCCAAAATCCCCTTCGTGATCCGATTGGTGGGTACAAATGAAAATGAAGGTCGGCAAATCATTGAGAATGCTGAGCTGGAAACGGCCATAACCCTGGCCGATGCAGCTGAAAAAGCTGTGGCATTGTCTCTGGAGCCCGTCCCATGAGCATCCTGATTGATAGTGAAACACGATTGATTGTCCAGGGTATCACCGGTCACGAAGGAAGTTTTCATACCCAGCAAATGTTGGATTACGGGACAAACCTTGTGGCTGGCGTAACCCCCGGAAAAGGCGGTGAATGGGTCCTTGATGGGAAAGTGCCCGTTTTTGACTCTGTCCGGACTGCAGTGGAAGTGACCGGTGCCAACACCAGCATCATCTTTGTTCCTGCCCGGTTTGCCAGTGATGCCATCCTCGAAGCTGCTGATGCCGGCATCCGGTTAATCGTCTGCATTACCGAGGGTATCCCGGTCAAAGAGATGCTCCAGGTCAAGCATATTTTAAAGAGTCAGGATGTGATCCTGATCGGTCCAAATTCCCCAGGCATCATCACACCCCCTCATTCCAAGGTTGGTATCATCCCCGGTGATATTACCCGACCGGGCAATGTCGGCGTCATTTCTCGTTCAGGGACCCTCACTTACGAAGTCGTTTATGCCCTCAAGCAAGCTGGAATTGGCACCAGCACCTGCGTTGGCATCGGTGGTGATGCCATCATCGGGACCCATTTCATTGAGATCCTCTCTCACTTTGAAGGGGATTCCCAAACCGACAAAATAGTCATGATCGGGGAAATCGGTGGACGAGATGAGGAAAACGCGGCTGCCTATATTGCCAATCAAATGACCAAACCAGTGATTGGGTTCATTGCCGGACAGGTAGCACCGGACAACCAACGTATGGGGCACGCTGGCGCAATCATCGAGGGGGGGGTTGGAACAGCGGAAAAAAAGATTAACGCATTGCATTCTGCTGGTGTCCAAATTGCTCGCTATCCCGATGAAATCCCTTCCTTGTTGATTGGATAATAACAGCCAAATCGTAACTACTCAGTATGCAAGGGAATATGGGTGGAGTGGTTGAGCAATTACGCGAAATTTCTAAATTCACTGTTTTTAAATCATTTGAGAGCACCACAGGGTGCTCTCAAATTATTATCTCAAATATTGTTTGAAAAGTCTAATTTTTTCTAAGCCGACATTTCGTTTCAGGCCGGTTCCACAAAGTTTTCAAACCCGCTGCCGGAACGTCCTCTGGTAAAGCTTTCGCAGCTCATCAGCTACGAAGATTGTGCTTGCCACCAGGACGATCAACCCCCAGTCACGCAGGGTCAGAGCCATTGTTCCAAGCGCTGTCTGCATGAAGGGTACATACACTGCCGCAATCTGTAAAGTAACAGATGTGACAATCGCGATGAAAAGGTAGGGATTGGTGAAAACACCGATTTGGAAGAGCGATTTGAAACGTGAGCGGCAATTCAATGAGTTAAAAACCTGGAACATCGCCAGGGTGGTGAAGACCAGGGTTTGGGCATATACCAGGTTGTTGTTGCTGGCATTGGTGGCCTGATAGAACATCCACAAGGTACCCACTGCCATGAAAATCGCCACAAAAAAGATATTCTTGACGATATTCATATTAACGATTCGGGCATCTGGGCTGCGCGGCGGCTCTTCCATCACATCACCCTCTTTCGGCTCCATCGCCAGGGTGATATCCAAGACGCCATCGGTGACCAGGTTAACCCACAGGATCTGTACAGGTGTGATGATCAGGCCAGCCGGGGCAAAAAGAGCCAGGGCTGTGAGCAGCGTCAGGATCTCGCCAGCATTGGTCGCAAGCAGCAGCTTGACCACCTTCCGAACATTGGCAAATACCA
>SKPR01000200.1 GCA_007119455.1 Candidatus Brevefilum sp.
ACAGGTGTGATGATCAGGCCAGCCGGGGCAAAAAGAGCCAGGGCTGTGAGCAGCGTCAGGATCTCGCCAGCATTGGTCGCAAGCAGCAGCTTGACCACCTTCCGAACATTGGCAAATACCACCCGCCCTTCTTCCACAGCATTGACGATGGAGGTGAAATTGTCATCCACCAGGATCATCTCGGCAGTTTCCTTGGTCACATCGGTGCCGGTGATGCCCATGGCAATCCCAATTTCTGCAGCCTGCAAGGCAGGCGCATCATTGACCCCATCCCCCGTCATTGCCACTACATGACCTAAACGTTGTAAGGAACCGACAAGACGGTGTTTATGCTCGGGCGATACCCGCGCGAAGGCTGAGGCTGTTTTCATCACCTCATCCAATTCATCATCATCCATGTCATCGACTTCCACACCGGTGTAAACCCAATCATCCATCGAATCGATGATCCCGATCTGGTGGGCAATGGCTTTGCCGGTCAGGTAGTGGTCGCCGGTGGCCATGATCACCCGGATTCCCGCCCGCTTACAACGTCTGATTGAATCAGGAACCTCATCCCGGGGCGGATCCATCATGCCAACCAGACCCACAAACACCAGGTTTTCTTCATGTTCGTATTCCAGGTTTTCTTTAACCGCAATGATCCGGTCTTCATCGATAACCTGGTAGGCCAAGCCCAAAACACGCAACGCTTTACCGGCCATTTTTTTATTCTGTTTTTCGATCCAGTTATGGTCTTCATCCGTGATTTTGCGCCGCTGACCATCTTCACGAATCTCTGTGCAGTGGCTTAACACTGCTTCTGGCGCGCCCTTAACAAAAACGATTTTCTGGCCATCAGGGGTGTGGTGGAAAGTGGCCATCAATTTTATGGTGGAATTGAAGGGCAGTTCATCGATTCGCCGATATTCAGATTCCAGGCTGTCTTTGTGCTGACCCGATTTTTCTGAAACCACCACCAGAGATGCCTCTGTGGGGTCACCCCGAATCTCCCACTCATCGCCATGAGGGAAATGATGCTGCAAAAGCCGGGAATCATTACACAACGTGCCGATCTTGAGGGCCATTTCCAGGTCCTCATCGGCGAGGGGATTAATTTTTTCGCCCTTTTTCAGGAAGTCACCTTCAGGCCGATAACCAATGCCGGTGACGTTAACCGCTTTCCCACCCACATAATATTCCTGGACGGTCATCTGATTGGTGGTGAGGGTGCCGGTCTTATCCGAGCAAATTACGGTCGCTGCACCCAGGGTGTCAACTGCCGGCAGGCGTCGGATGATGGCATTGAGCTTAGCCATCCGGTTGACACCAATTGCCAGGGTAATACTCAATACTGCAGGCAAACCAGCGGGGATAGCCGAAACAGCCGATGCCAGGGCAAACAGGAAGATATCCTGAATACCCAATCCCTGAATAATGCCCAGGACGACCATCACCGATCCGGCAAAGGCGGTAAAGACACCGAGTTTTTTGCTGAGGTCAAAGGTCTGCTTTTGAAGAGGAGAGATCGCTTTCTCTGTCTCCTGAATCAGTGTGGCGATTTTGCCCATTTCACTATCTTTACCCGTGGCAAATACCACCGCTCTTGCCCGACCGTTGGTGACAACTGTACCGCCAAAAACCAGGTTCTTGCGTTCGGCAACCTGCAAATCACCTTCCAAACGTTCTACTTTCTTACGAACGCTGGTACTCTCACCGGTCAACATGGCTTCTTCAACATCCAGGTTGGCGGCTTCGATCAGCCTGGCATCAGCCGGTATTTTCGAACCGGCATCCAACAGGATCATATCCCCGGGCACGACTTCAGCTGATGGAATGGAAAATTCAATACAGTCATCTCCACCGTCCACTCGCCGAGAGACGATCGCTTCAGGTGCTGCCTGCGACATTAAGGCTTCAAGTGCTTCCTCTGCACGGTATTCCTGAAAGAATCCAATTAATGAGTTGACCACAATCACAAACACAATCACAACAGCATCAGCTTGTTTGCCAGCAATTAAAGAAATAATTGCCGCAATAACCAGGACCATCACCAAAGGATTTTTAACCTGGGCCAACAATATTTTTAATTTGCTGACCTTTTCAGCCTGTTCAAAGATATTGGGGCCATATTCTTCGAGACGTTGAGACGCCTGGTCTTCTGTGATGCCACAAAAACCAGTGTCAAGCCTTTCAAAAACCTCATCACGAGGGATCTGATACCATTTGACCTCTTCTGTCATACAACCTCCTGAAAAATTAAATATATTAGGAATTTTTAAACCAGAATATTTTACCCCTTTTAAAAGAAGTTTTTATAAATAATTGGTTAATAATGCCTTAACGTGACTCAACGATTTGGCATCTAAAAGTTATCTATGGCTGATATCAGAGATCAGTCAAATGCCGCCATATCAGGTAGTAGGAACGTATATCTTCCACTCAAAGCCAGTTTAATTAGCCAATTTAACCATCTCCGGTAAAAAAAGTTGTATGGGCGCGCGTTTACTTTAGACCAAAGCCTTCAGCTCGGATTCAATGCATCAGGATAGATGGAAAAGAACAATTCGTGTTATTTATTCAAGACTTGCCTTGAAATGTTCTTTGGAAAAGTTTACGCAACTCGTCGGCAACAAAAATGGTGCTCGCAACCAAAACGACCAAACCCCAGTCCGACAGAGGCAGCGCAACAGTCCCCAGAATAGTTTGCATAAAGGGAACATTCACCGCCGCGATTTGCAAGAATACGGATGTAACAATCGCTCCGAAAAGGTAAGGATTGGTGAACACCCCAATCTGGAACAGTGATTTGAATTGTGATCGGCAGTTCAGTGAGTTGAATACCTGGAACATCGCCAAAGTTGTAAAGACCAGTGTCTGAGCATAGATTAGATTATCATTGCCATCATTGGCCTGGTTGAACATCCACAATGTCCCCGCGGCCATAAAGATCGCCACAAACAAGATGTTTTTCATCACAACCGGATTGACAATGCGATCTTTTGGTTTACGCGGTGGCGCTTCCATCACATCACCCTCTTTAGGCTCCATTGCCAGGGTAATATCCAGGATGCCATCCGTGACCAGGTTAATCCACAGGATCTGAACAGGTGTGATGATCAGGCCAGCTGGGGCAAAAAGGATCAAAGCAGCGAGCAGGGTCAGGATCTCACCGGCGTTGGTCGCCAGAAGCAGCTTAACCACCTTCCGGACATTGGCAAAAACCACCCGTCCTTCTTCAACAGCGTTGACAATGGAGGTGAAATTGTCGTCCACCAAAACCATTTCTGCCGTTTCCTTAGTGACATCTGTACCGGTAATGCCCATTGCAATCCCGATTTCTGCTGCCTGCAAAGCAGGTGCATCATTGACACCGTCTCCTGTCATTGCCACCACATGCCCCAATCGTTGCAAGGAACCGACAAGGCGATGTTTATGCTCAGGTGAGACTCTTGCAAAGGCTGAGGCCGTTTTCATCACCTCATCAAGTTCGTCATCATCCATTTCATCGACTTCTGCTCCCGTATAAATCTTTTCATCCATGGATTCGACAATACCAATTTGATGAGCGATCGCTTTTCCGGTCAGATAATGGTCACCGGTTGCCATGATCACCCGAATTCCCGCTCGTTTACATCGTGCAATCGAATCTTGCACCTCATCCCGGGGCGGATCAATCATCCCAACCAGGCCCACAAACACAAGATTCTCTTCGTGTTCGTACTCGAGGTTTTCTTTGACCTCGGTAATCCGTTCATCGTCAATCACCTGGTACGCCAATCCTAACACCCGTAACGCCGAACTCGCCATTTTTTCGTTTTGGGTCATGATGCGATCATGATCCTCATCATTCATCTCACGATGTTCACCATCAACCAAGATTTCGGTGCAATGGCTTAAAATTGATTCTGGTGCCCCTTTAACAAAAACCAGAGTCCCGTCTTCCGGACTGGTGTGAAAGGTTGCCATCAGTTTAATATTGGAGTTGAAAGGTAATTCATCGATTCGCCGGTAATCTGCTAAAAGGTTGTCCTTATGCTGACCTGATTTTTCTGAGGCCACCACCAATGCTGCCTCAGTGGGGTCACCCCTGATCTCCCATTCTGATTTTCCATTTGTTCGATGCTTGAGGAGCCGGGCATCATTGCATAATGTGCCGATTTTGAGTGCCATATTCAGGTCTTCATCAGAAAGAGGATCAATAGCCTCATCCTTATGTAGAAACTCACCTTCCGGTTTATAACCAATGCCAGTTACTTCTATTTTTCTATCACCCACGAAATACTCTTGCACAGTCATCTGGTTGGTGGTGAGGGTACCGGTTTTATCCGAACAGATCACCGTTGCTGCACCTAAAGTGTCAACAGCTGGTAGCCGGCGGATGATCGCATTACGTTTAGCCATCCGGTTGACGCCGATTGCGAGGGTGATGCTCATTACGGCTGGTAAACCTTCCGGGATGGCTGAGACGGCTGCTGCCAGAGCAAACAGGAAGATATCCTCCAGAACCAACCCCTGGATAAAGCCCAGAGCGACCATCAGTAACCCGGCTATGGCCGCAAAAACGCCTAGTTTCCGGCCAAGGTCAAGGGTTTGTTTTTGGAGTGGTGAAATGGCTTTTTCTGTTTCCTTGATCAATGTCGCGATTTTGCCCATCTCGCTATCTTTGCCTGTGGCAAATACGACCGCCCTGGCTCGCCCATTGGTGATAACAGTACCCCCATACACCAGGTTTGTGCGATCCGC
>SKPR01000198.1 GCA_007119455.1 Candidatus Brevefilum sp.
GCAGCACGGAACAATGTGGTGCTCACCTGGCAGACCCCGCCTCCCACACCCTGAATGGTCTGCCCGCCAAAGATGATGGGTGCTTCGGCGTAACCGCTATCCAGGCTGATGTTGCCCAGGTTGGCTGCCATGGAAAAGGTCTCGCCCGGGGCGACCAGCAGACCATGGAATCGAGATGAACTGATCCGGATGTTTTGTACCCGTGCGGGGCCAGATCCATGAAAATAACTGGTATATTCGTGTACCAATTCTGTGATCCCCAGCTCTTCACCGCTCATATCACCGGTTACGGGCGGGTTGATGGTTTCGAATTGCAGCTCGATCTCGTGGGCACCACTCACCATTCGTTCATCAATGTAGGCCGTGCTGCTGTTGATATCCAGATTGCGGCCAATAACGGGCGGCTCAAGCAGCTCGATTTCACCTGCCTCGCGATTGAAAAGAAACCGTGCGTTCACCGGATGAATTTTCAGTCCGGATGCCAGGCTGCTCAGGTAGCTTTTCATGGCCATCTCGTTGATGCTGATTTGATAACCCGGTTCTTCGCTATCAGCGCCCATTCGCTGGATGGTCAGCAAGGAAACCATCTCTTCCGGTTGTATCGTCCAGGTTCGCCTTTCCTGCTCACCCTGTTCAGGGGCAAACAGGACTAAAGGCTCACTGAGGATCTGCTCGAGTCGTTCAGCCTGTACCGAGACATCCCTGATATCCGGCGATGTTTCATTGACGACCACAGGAATTTCTGCGTCCGCCATGTGAGTCAAGGGAGGTGTTAATAATGCCAGCGTTGTATCGATATCGACCGTCAAACCAATCTGGCTGTCCACAACGATAACATCTGTACCCTCGAGACTCAAGGCAGCTTCAATGACCGGTTGGTCAATTTCCGCAGCAATGGTTTGCAAGAAATTTAAGGCCATCCGCTCGTCATAAACAGCCACCGGGGAAAGTTGAACCCCGGTAAACCAGGCGCGTCCCTTTTCGATGGCATTAGCCGGCAGCCAGCTCCGACGGCCGATGTTAAATGCCTGCCGAGCACTGGCTTCAGGGTCCAGGCGGTATCCCAGGTCTGCGGGTCTGGCCGTCCAGGTCTGATCCTGGTAGACAAACTGGATTTCACCCTCATAAGTGAAGCTCATCGCTTCGGCCAGGTGCTGGTCAATCTCTTCATAAGACAATCCGGAAAGATCCACATCGTCTACAAACACACCCGGATAAACCCGGTCTGCATAGGCTATCTCAAAACCCACCAGTAATAACGCAATAGCCAGCCCGAAAGCCAACAGGCTGAAAGGCAGGGATAAGAGCAGCTGCAAATTTCTTGGATCTGATGTTTTAACTGGTTTTCTTTTGTCCATGATGGAAGGAATTATACTTCAAGCGGATAAAAAACATATTAGAAATGGACATATTTCATAAATTTGGCCTTAATTGGGGTTAAGTTGAACAAGCTTTGATAGGGTAGTGCATAATTTCCTTTACGGCAATAAAACCTGAAATCCCATTATAATGGGTGACAATTCACCACGTCATTAAAAGCGAGGTGTCCATATGACCCTTTCCATCATCTTGTTGATCATCATCATTATCGCGGCTTTGATCCTGTTCTCAATCGAAACCCTGCCTGCGGATGTAATCGCACTGGGGATCATGCTGGCCCTGATTCTGACGGGAATCCTGCCAGCGGAGATCGCCTTTGAGGGGTTTGGGAGCGATACAGCCATGATGATCCTGGGATTGCTGATCCTGACCGCCGCACTGGTGCGGACGGGGATCGTCCAGATCCTTTCCCGCCGGATATTGCAATCGGTGGGCAGTAATCATCAAAACATTTACTGGATCATCATGGGTAGCGCTGGATTGCTGAGCGGTTTCATCTCCAACACAGCCACTGCTGCATTCTTCACACCGATGACGTTGGGCATATCCAAACGCCTCAAGATTCACCCGGCAAAGCTGTTGATGCCCATGGCTTTCGCATCCATCCTGGCCAGTTCAATTACCCTTGTCAGTACCTCAACCAACGTCGTGGTCAGCGGTTTAATGACCCAATCAGGGTTGTCTCCCCTGGGAATGTTTGAGTTAACCCCTGTTGGCCTGCCCATCCTGGTTGTTGGTCTATTTTATATGTTCTTTATCGGCCGACATCTGATCCCGGTGAGGGACGTGAAAGGCGAAGATCTGCAAGAGGACCTGTTATCCTATTGTTCTGAATTCAAGGTGGCACCTGGTTCTCCGTGGGAGGGCCAGACACTCGATGAAATTGGCCTGGGCAAGGAATACGATTTAAATGTTCTGCGGATTCTTAAAACGACCGGTTATCCTGCGGAACCCCGGGCGACCACGGTTCTCGAAGCAGGGGATCGGGTTCTGATCGAAGGCACCCAGGAGAACCTGGTTTCCCTGCAAGAACAGGAAGGGATTGTTTTCTCGGGTGAAGCCGATGAACCGGCAGCCATCTCACAAGACCTATCCACCGCTGAAGTGATTGCCCTTCCCGGCTCACCCCTGATCGGCCGCACACTGCAGGGCCTCAATTTTCGGGAACGTTACGGTCTTCAGGTTCTGGGTATCAACCGGAAAGGTGAAACGCTTCGCCGGCGGATCAGCCGCACCCGCTTACAGGTGGGTGACCAGTTACTGCTCCAGGGTGACCCGGATACCATCAGGAGTTTATCCAATAATAACAACTTCCGGGTTGTCTCAGCCCGGTTGGATATCCTGCCCGAAACGAAACGAGCGCCCCTGGCACTTTCGATTTTTGCAGGCGTGATCTTTCTGGTGGCGTTCAATGTTCTCTCCCTGCCTGTTGGTGTCATGCTGGGGGCTTTAATCGTCTTTATCACCCGCTGCATCACCCCGGCAGAAGCTTACCGCCAGGTCAACTGGAGCGCATGGTTGTTAATCGCGTCGATGCTGGCACTGGGACGTGCCATGGAAGTTTCCGGATTGGCCGCCCTGGCAGCCGATTGGATGATTGACCTGATTGGATTGGCCAATCCCATGCTGCTCTTAGCCACATTCTTTTTCCTCTCGCTGATCATGACCCAGCCGATGTCCAACCAGGCGGCCGCCGTGGTCGTGATTCCGGTCGCTATCCAGGCTGCAGCCCAATTAGGCCTCAACCCCCGTACCTTTGCGGTGATGATCGCCGTTGGGGCAAGCTGTTCTTTTATCACACCTTTGGAGCCTGCCTGTTTGATGGTCTATGGCCCCGGCAATTACCGCTTCTTTGATTTTGTCAAAGTGGGTTCAATCCTGACCGTGTTAATCTTCGGGATTGCACTGCTGATGGTTCCCTGGTTGTGGCCCCTGTAAATCATACAAATCTTTGTTTCCCTGAAATCTCAGCCAAATAACAAAGAAACCCCATGTCAAAACGGGGATTTCAGGCTGATTAATACCAGAAATGAATTACCGGGCATACGATCAGGCCGGTTCTTCAATCCGGAGTAATAATTGCTCGGCGTTTGAGAATACCTGCTTCTGCAAAAAGATAATACTGATCAACACGGTGATCCCGGCCGTTACAAATATTGACCCGGAAACCACAAACTGGTAAAAGCCGGCATAAGCCGGGTTCTGGCCGGAGAGGACCATACCGGCCATCGCGCCGGGAATCCAGACAATGCCCAGGGACCGCAAACCATTGATATTGGGCGTCAGGGCCGCTGTAACTGCCCGACGGGCATAGGGTCTGACAACTTGTTCAGGCGAAGCTCCTAAAGCCAGACCTGCTTCGATATGTCCCGCATGCGAAGCCACCTCAGACCGAAATCGTTCCATCATCAGGGCATTGGCGTTCATGGCACCATAGACCATCATGCTGCCAATGGGAATAATGGAGGTCAGGTCCTGTTCAATGACACCTAAAACCGTCATCACCAGAATGACCAATCCTGAGCCAGAGGCAATACCCAACAGGGCAATCCACAGCGCATTGGGAATATTTTTTATCCGCCTGATTGACATCACACCACCCGCCACGATCATCGCCAGCAAAACCGGAACGGAGACCCACAGGTCAGCGGCAAAAATCACGGTCAGTAAAAAACCAATCAGGACAATCTGCCCGACGCCTCTGAACAGCGCCATCAAAATCTCATTTTTTAACCCGAGCTTGAGACGGACAGTCAAGAGCACCACGAGCAGGGCGGCGAACATCGTCAGTGCTGCCTGGGCAGCACCCAGCAAGATCAGGTCATCAATCCATTGGACGAGCATCCAGCACCTCCCGCACCAGACCATCCTCTACGAGCCGGCCCTCATTGAGCAACAAGACACGATCCACCATTCGCCCGACCTGTGCCTGGTCATGACTCACCAACAGGCACGTCATGTGTTGATCTTTCATAATCGTCTGGATGGTATCCTCAACCTCGTGTTTGGCTGCAGGGTCAAGGGAAGATGTTGGCTCATCCAATAAAAGGGCTTCGGGCTTATTTGCCAGGGTCCGTGCCAGGTTGACACGTTGGGCTTCACCACCGGACAAATGACTAACCTCACGATTTTCATAACCAGCCAGGTCCACCCGCTCAAGGAGGCTCCCAATCTCTCTTTCCGATAAGGTTTCGCCATGGGCCAATGGCCCAAATCGAAGGTTGTCTGCAACCGTTCCCGGGAATAAATAAGGCAATTGCATGACCATGCCCAACCGCCGGCGTAATGTGCGCGGCGGTATTTCTCTGTAATCCTTGCCATTGATCCAGACC
>SKPR01000096.1 GCA_007119455.1 Candidatus Brevefilum sp.
GTTCCGATACACGATCCAATAACGGCACCAGTTCTTTGGCAAGGGAAACCGTGTCAACACCCGCCTGCACCAGGGCCAGACATAGTTCGCCCAACAACCGCAAATTTCCGGCGTACAGGGCAGAAAAGGCAACGCTTTCGCCTCGTTCAGAGGCCATATCAAAGGCATCATTCCAGTCACCCCCTTCCAGGCGGATGAAGTTGTGCTCACCGACATTAAAAAAGGCCGTCAGATGCCCAACCAGCAGATGCTCCAAAACCGTCCCCTCGATCACATCGCCAGAAACGGACTTTAGTTGCGTCCCCTCTGATGCATCCCACAATGGGTCCACCTGTTGGGCACGATGGGTCAGATGATCTTTGAAATAAGTTTGCGGCTCAAGCAAAAAGCGGATATTTCCGGAAAGATCGAGATAAAGCTTCGTGGTGAGCAAAGGCCAGGCTGCGTGATCCATCCAGACACGGGGAATATTGTTGCGATCGGCTTTAAACTCACCCGGGGCAGATCCCAGG
This sequence comes from Candidatus Brevefilum sp., assembly GCA_007119455.1. Classification (GTDB taxonomy): domain Bacteria; phylum Chloroflexota; class Anaerolineae; order Anaerolineales; family Anaerolineaceae; genus Brevifilum. The sequence goes on from SKPR01000096.1 coordinate 513, forward strand.
ATGGTGGCGTTGCTTCCATCCATCCGCATCCCGGCAAAATTTCCTAAAAGAATACATTCATCGACTACGCCTTCCGTCAAAAGGAGCGCCAGCAGATCCTGCCAGAGGTCACGCCAACCGCGACCGCCTCGACCATAATCATGGTAAGGTAGAAAAGAATTGCCCATGATCCGCCGGAGGGTCGGCTGCAGGGTGACCCATTGCAGCCAGCCGTCACGTCTTTTATGTTGATGGTCAAACCCGAGGGTTGATAAGTTACCCTGCCACGTTGCCTGGTTTTGTGCCAGGTGTGATGCAAATTTCTCAGCAGAGCCATAACGTGAAAGCAGGGCCTCCACATCCGCATCTTCTTCCAGAATCCCAAGGATGAGTTGATAGCGCCTGGATTCTCCGGGTGACAAACGCACCCGCTCAAAATGCAATCCACCGATGGTTTCATAGCCTTCATACGTGCTGTCCGGAGGTGACAAATCGGGGCCTTCGGAGACCACAGCCTGAGGCCAGGCCAGGCTACCACCCTCACCAATGAAATCCTCAACCAGGGGCGTAAATCCCCTGGGTGGTACACCCGATTCATCCATGCCAAGCACGACGTACAGCGTATGATTGGGTTGGTGGCCGCGTTCGTCAAAGGACATTATTGGTTTCAATAAGACACCAGAGGGATGGCACGTGGTCCGGTGCAGTAAAGCCGTCACATGCCGGTGATCGCGGATATTATCAGCCGAACGTCCGTACATGGGGATGGCCGCGATCGGGTCAAGTTCGAGGGTGGTTTCACCCCGATTTTCCAGTGTGATCTGCATTAATTCAACAGTATCCTGTTCAAAAGGTACGAAATTGATGGCCGAGGCCCATAAACCGGAGCCCGGATGCTGTCTTTCCACCGTGTGCCACAGGAACCCGGCTCGCAGGGTGACCACCTGCTCGGTTGAGATTGGATCAAAGCGATGCTGAGCCGCGCTGTAGCCTGTGGCCGACCAGGGTTCACCGTTGATCCGCACCCAGAAATTCCGGGAAGAATGTGAATTATGCAGATCTTCCACAGAGACAGGCAACAGCAAAAACGTGTTTTGATCACGTTTGGCATCGCCATGCAGTACGGGTGTGATGGACGACATCATACCCGCCTCATTAACCAACGGAAAATAAAGATAGCTGGTCCTGTGGGGATCCGTTAATTCAAACGTCCCGTTATCATCGATAAACTGCCAGCCAGGCAGCTTTTCTTCAGGCATACAACCTCAATTTCATCCTTTGAGCCGATTTATTCTCTCAGGAAATCAAAATATTATTGCTGCTGATAAAAATAAAGACAGGGACTTCTTCAACAGGCGAAGCATTCTTGAAATGATCACCTGAGGCGCCCTTCTCTGGTCAATAAAACAACTCGATTGAAACAATTTCACCGCTACGCACCTGCGCGGCATAAGGACTTCCGATCACTGATCCCTCAATCTGGATGGTTTCATTGGCAGACCGTAATTCGATTCTCTGAATGGTCATGTCATCAGCGAAGGTATCCCGACGATCCGGGTTGTTGATCGTGACATCACACTGGCCCAAAAAGCGAAAGCTCAGACGACCATCCGCCATAAAAAGCCAACCTGGCAGGGCAGGTTTAAAGGCCAGGACCAGCTCACCATTATCTACCTGGAAGGGTTGTTTACCTGCGGTCATCAGCACCCACATGGTCAGAAATTCTGCCGTTGAACCGCTTAACCGGGCCACAAACCCATTCCCATGCAGCGTCGCATCCGGGTGCGCACTGCTGACAATAAAGGAGCTGTTTTCCAGCGGGCTGCGTCCGTATGTGTCTAGTTCCATAAAAGCCGGCAGGTGAGATTTCAAAGCGTCAAAAAACTCTGTAAAAAGGTCGGCTTTTTGCAGTTCCAGCAGGTATTTAAAGGCCATGTGGAGCCACACTGATTCATTTTCAAGCCAGCCAGGTGTAAAGGCCCGTGCCCGGCCGATTTCGTGGGATTGTGATGCCAGAGGTGCATTGACTTTATACATACCCAGCTTGGGGTCAAATAAATCGCTCTCCCGCACCGCCCGTGCCAGCAAACGTGCGTCCTGTTTATCCAGGATTTTCATCAACCTGACAGGGCCTTCCAAGAAGGCGGGAAGCGGTCGGGGTGTGAAACCGCCCACCTCAATCAGGGATAGGCCATGCCCATCTTCTTCACCGGTCAGCGTATAGGTAGTCACATCGTAGATGAAATACGTCGGGGGGACGTCACCGGTCAATTCACTTGCTTTTTCGATCCCCAGTGCCAGTTGTTCTTGCATTCGCCGCAAAATGGGTGCGAGATCAAGTGATTCGGTCCGACCATCAAAACCCAACCGGATTGAGGCACGGTAAGCTTCAAGGGCGGAGGTGCATTGATCCCATTGCAAAAAAGCATCCTCAGAAACGTCTGATGCCGTTTCAATCGCCTCGAGCAGAACCACGGCCTCCACAGGCAGGGTGACTTTTGTGGGATAGTCCTGCAATACAGCTGATAAAAAGGTCACCAGGCGCTGCAACTCATAAGTTTCCGGCATGGAGGACCCAAACAGGCCCGGCAACCCGTTGAGCGCGTCATACCAACCCGGACGGCCGGCTTCCATCTGGATGCCCATGCCGTTTGGATCGCGCGTGGCAAACTTGATCAGCGTCAGCAAGACCAGTTTTGAGAATAACGTTAGTCGGAAGACCTCACCCTTACCATGATCCGCACGTGCCCAATGGCGATCTTGGGGTCTCGAATCCATCAAGGCCGCTTTTTCTACATCTTCTACCACCGCGTTGAACTGACGCAGCTCCCCATTGTGAAGAACATACCGTTCCGATCGTGGCTGGACAACATGCGCATTGTCATAGAAAGGCAGGGGCTCAGAATCAAACAGGAGCGTGTTTTTCTTTTCCGGGAACACAGCCAGATAGGACACAATCAGATCCAGGTTGTAGGTCCAGTGATCGACCCAATAACCCTCACCGTGTTCTGCCTGGATGTGCATTTCCGCCCGGGTGAAAACGCGCGCCATAAATTCGTCAGCCGAGATGGTCAGAGGAGCGTCTATGGCCGCTCCGTATAATTCACCCGGTGTAAATGGTTTTTCAAGCACCGCCTGCAAGGCGGCATCATTCTCGGCCAGCTTTAAAAGCTCATCTGCATCTGCCTGCGAAATGGAGAAAGTCAAACCATTGAAAACCAGGGGATTGTAACCATCCGCCTGGATCAAACCCATGAACAACCGGATGTTGAATTCACCTGCCTCCGGAACAAAGTACACATCGTTGCGTCGGTTCTGGTTGATATCGCGGTAGTTCCCATTCCCCTGAGAATAGTATTCAGGCGGCAGGACAAAATAATTATAGTCGCGTTCGATATCGCCATGTTTACGTGCAAACACATGCACAATATGTTGACCACCCAGAACAAGGGGATACCCACCACGCAAGAGGTTATCCAGGAATGTGTGCCGGCTGTACCCATCAAAGCGGGGTAAAGCTGACTCTGTGCGGATGTCACCGGTCAGGTCAATCACCAGATCGCGGGCCTCGGCCAGCTTTTTATCAATCAACCCGTCGGACATCAGCCCATTCACCCTGGTTTGGACAGAAGTTAAAGATCGGCCAAATCCATACAGGCTGGTCACTTCTTGCACATCGCCCGGTTCAAGATAAAGCTCACCTCCAAAAAATGCACAGAGCGAGCGCCCTTCCCAAATCTGCGTGGCCTGCAAAATAGATTTTAAACCGTGCTTGTGGAATAAGTGTGCCTCTGAAAGGCCGGTATCCGCCCCAAAAACCGCCGCCGGATCAGCCACAGCTGACAACAGGGAGCCGTTGTGATAAGCTGCAGCGAAATTCCCCGCCCGGATAGCCTGCACATCGGCGGTATCGCCCGGTGTGGCTTTCAATCGATAGAAGGGCAATCTCTGCTCGACATTTTCCACCTGCATCCATGCCTCGATCGTCCTGGCGACGTTTTTGAGCGCACCATCATCCACACCATAAGGCACAACCACTGGCAGACCATCTAAGACCTCCAGCTTGAGGGAAGACTCATCCAGGTTTTTAATAAACAGTCTGCGCACAAGCCCTGCGAATGGGAGGTTGGGCAGCATGAAATACAATACATTGATCTGGTAGCCCAGCTCTGGATGGATCTCCTGAATCTCAAGCTCATTCA
>SKPR01000154.1 GCA_007119455.1 Candidatus Brevefilum sp.
GATGGTTGTTACCCGCACGTAATTGCCGGGGTAGGAATCCCTGGGCTCCATAGCCGCATCTTTCCCCAGGCGGCGGTTGATAGCCTGGATCAGGGCTGCCGCGCCCTGATAATTGGCGTGAAGAACATAGATGTCTCTGCGTGGATACCCGCTCTTTAGGAAGGCTTCTACCTCGTTGGCGACCCGGGCAATTTCATCCTGGGGGCTGGAAAGCGGGATCATCTGCGGGAAGGCACCTGTGGGCATCTCAAGCATGTTGGGGGCCAGGATATCATCATCTTTTTCATCCGGCAGGCGCAGCCGGTAGAACAGAGTCGCAAACTGCATGATTTCCTGCGTGGTGCGGTAGCTTTTCCTTAACAGATGGGTGCGCCCCCGGGCTTCGACCCCCACAGACTTCCATGTGGTCCGCCGCCCTAAAAAGCCCTGGGTTGGGTCGGCCACAAAAAGCAGATGGGCATTGGCGGACTTGAGCGACTGCCTGACCAGGTCGATCCACAGCGGGGCAAAGAACTGGGTTTCATCCACCAGGATGGCATCGTACTTGGGAAGGATGATTTCTTTATCTTTGACAAACTGCCACAGGTGTTGCGGGATGTCGCCCCAGTCGCATAACCTGTTTTGCTCGAGATGGCTTTGATAACTGACATAGGCCTCCCACATCCGCTGGCGCTGATCGCTATTCAAACCAAAGCCCCGACCGCGCCGGTCCGCCCGCAGGTATTGTCGCCGGGTGAGGGGTTTCTGGTCCTTGATCCAGTCGATTTCACCCGCTAACTTATAGGGTGTGATGGCGGTGTCTTGTAGTTGGTCTTCCCACACACGCTGGATGATCTTCTCTCTTTTCTTAATCGAAACCGGCCTCATCCAGGCTGGTTGTTTGGGCCAGTTTTGATAGCACCAGCCATAAAAGGTTTGCCAGGTGATGTTCTCGGGCAGCGTCCCCTCCAGCCGGCGGAATCGACTCTCAAGGTCTTTGCGGAGGGGTTTATTATGGGTCAGGACGAGGAATTGTTTTTCGGGATAGAGGTGATACAGCAGCCGCAGCCGGTAAAGCAGGATCAGGGTTTTACCGCTCCCGGCCACACCGTTGATGATGTTCAGGCGAAAATTGTCTGTCAGGTGCGTGCCCTCCGTATCAAGCTCAAGGTCGGCTTTGAGAGCTTTCTCCTGGTCATAATCGAGAAGAAAATCCGTCAAACCAGCGTCGATTTTCTCGGGTTGGGGGGTGCGTGTCGTCAGTTCCTGGGGGACGATGATCTCGGGTGTAAAACGCTGGCGGATTCTGGTAATGGTGACCTTATCGAGAGGTTCAGGCGGGAAGTATGCCGCCCAGAGGTCACCTGTTTCATCCAGGAGCAGTTCGCGCCCGGCCCACTGGGGCTCTCCGGGCTGGCGTTCAATGCGACTCTGGGTGACCGCTTTGTGAGGGATGTTGGGGAAAATGACCAGCGTTTCCAGCGGGGACTCAGATGGGATATCCACTGTGTTGACAAAATTCTCCAAAACGAGGGCCTCCTGTTCCCCCAGGTTAGGTCGCTCCTCCCCGAGCAATTGGAATTGTGAGGCGGGGATCGCATCATAATCCGTCGCAGCACTGACCTTTACCAGCAGTGACCGTCCATCGCGGTCAATGATCAAAAAGTCCGGGGAATTTGGCTCCCAAGGGGCCAGGTGGTGCCAGATGAAAAAGTCATCAGGCAGACGTTTCAGTGCTTTGAAGGTTTTGTGGACTTCTTTCGGTAAAAAGTCGGGGGGTGTTTCCGGTAGGATGTGAGCCATGGCTAGTCCAGCCTCCCTTCTGGCAGAGTAATGGTGTAGCAGTGATCGATCAAACTTCGCAGCAGCGAAAATATTCCATCGTCGTCAGGGTCTGCCAGCGGGCCTTCATCGAACATGTGATGGCTGCCAATCAGGATCAACTTGGTTCGTGCCCGGGTAACAGCCACATTGAGGCGCTGGGGCTGAATGAGAAAATCAGCGATTTGTGTGGCAAATGCCAGGCTTGATGTGGCAAATGAGACCAGCATCACATCACGTTCCTGGCCCTGCATCCGTTCAACTGTGTCCACTACGATGTTTCTGAAAGTTGTCTCATCGCTGATCAGCCTGCGCAGGAGGCTGCGGATCAAGCGGCTCTGTGCCCGAAAGGGGACCAGCACGCCAATTTCTTCGGGGGGAATACCATGGGTCAACAAGGCCAGGATGATTTCTACCAATGTATCCGCTTCTGTCCGGCTGCGTACGGTGGTGTTGCAATGGCATAAGTCCAGAAAAACCGCAGGCGCAGTAGGGTCCAGAACAAAATCCCAGCGCGAGTGAGACTTGGATAATTGAAGGCGCCGCGGGGCTGCTTCCGAGCTTGGGACCAGTAAGTTTTGATAGAAAGTCTTGCTGGGCCACACCACGAGGATATCATTCAACCGGTAGGTGACATTCAGCATGGTTTCATCCCCCCGACCGGCCAGAAAATTAAAAATGGTGTATCGATTGACCTGTTGTTCTGAAAAAACAGAGACTGGTGGGAGCTGATTTTCATCGCCAAAGAAGATGTATTTATCCCCACCCAGCATCCCCATGATGGCCAGGGGCAGGGTGATTTGTGACGCTTCATCAAACAGGATTGTATCAAACTCGACATTTGAGAGGCGCTGAGAAAAGCGAGCAAAAGGTGTAGCTCCGATTGCATACCCGCCGTGCAGGTCACCAAATTGGGAGTCCATGAAATTTTCGTAATTTTCAACCAACAGGTCCCTGGCTTGCTGCGGGTTGCCGATCTTACAGACAGGCATGGTGGGATCAACCTGCGAGATCTTATTGAGGGCGTTGTTGATGCTGCGATGGGTCAGGCCGGTGATCAGCACCCGTTGTTCATCATCGATCAGCAGTTTGGCCAGGTAAGCCAGGGTCAGCGTTTTGCCGGTGCCGGGTGGTCCCTGAATCAGGTGAAGTAGGTCCGTGGCATAAGCCAGAGCAATGGATTCGATCTGACTTTCGTTTAAGTGGGTTTGCGACAGAAAATCGAGTGTGCGTTCGTAACGCGCATAATCCATTTTGGGTTGGATTTTTCCCTGCAAGAGCGGCAGGATGAGGTCACGTCCGCGTAAAGAATCGGCTGCCACATTTAATGCATCCAGATAGAACATGCTCAAATCGATGAAATCCTGATCCATGATCCAGCCGGAAGGGTTTGCCAGAAGATGGAGGTGATTACCCGTTTTCAAAGATGCTTCCAGTGCAGTATCGCCGTCATATTCCAGTTCTAAGTGGAGGGCCTCCGGGTCTTCCGGATTATCCTGATGTAAAACGACTAAATCCCCTTCACGAAACCGGGAGTTGTTCGTATCACAATGGAGCTTTATCAAGCCTTCATCATAGGCGACAAGGGATATGCCTTCGATGGCCCAACCCTTTGCGACTCGTAAAGCCAGTGGCTGGGACCATTGCTGCTTTAACACCGAATATTGGGCCTCAGCCTCGGCTTTCACAAAATGTTTGAGACGATTTAGCAGATCCTGTGTTGATGACAAATCCCATAGCCCTATTACTGGTCGTCGGTGGTGAGGCTGGATGTTTGTATAACGTATAAAAACGATTATACATGATTTGAGGATAGGATCGAGCAACCACTATCACGTGAGAAGAACGTGTGTGGACAGGTATTATGGGAAATGGAGGATTTTATAACGCAGGAATGTTTTATGATGAGAATAAATGAATATGCGGTTGAAAAATACTTAAATCCGAACTGGCTTATTCTAAGGACACCAACTGCCCCTCCATATACGCTCTGAAGTTCTGGTGGGCCCGGAGGCGACCAATATCAGGCTGTGTCTATATGACTAAGGATGATGGTTCTAGATCCGATTGTTTTTCGCTCATTTCCTCGGTGTGATATTCTGATTAAGTCGAAATAGATTTTTTGGATCGTACTTGTTTTTCAACCTGACCAGGCGATCGTAGTTTGGCCCAAATGCTTCCTGCTCGCGTCCCGATTCCTCTGCAATGAAGTTGATGTATGTCCTGCCGGTTGCGTACGCTGTGAGCGCATCATGGCTTTCTCTTACCCAGGCAATCGTTTCTGCATCCTGTGTTGGATCTTTCCATCGTCCGCCAGGGGTTACGACAAACTCAATATCCCGATGCGGATAAGCGGTTCCGTCCGGTGGGATTTCATTGATCACACCGCCAAGGTGAGAGATGAGAATGTCAGACTGCGGTGTCGGTAGAGACCCAGCACGTTCAACGATCGTGTCGAGGGCTGCGTCAGATAAATCGACAAAGTTGTGAGACTTCCAATAGTTTCTGAAACCCTTGGCATAAAGGCCATCCAGAGCGCGTTGAGCAGCCAGATAGGGTATTCGTGCGACACCATCTCCGATCGGGTCACCGAACTCACGCAACGGCTTCAATAACGATTCGCCTTCCTGTAAATCTCCTGCATAGAACGGGGCTATGAATAAAACTTTTGTCCCATGAACTGCCTCAGGCAAAAAAGGTAAGGGGGGTGCCATGAGAAAGTCTGCCCACACAGAGCATGCATAAGGCGCGTTTATAGCAAAATCACGATAATTTCTGAGCACCTCAGGGGCATCTTCCAAACGGTAAACAATTGGTCCAAAGAGCACATCTGGACCGACCTTGTGCAGGTCGAACTCAAAAGCGGTCACGATTCCGAAATTACC
>SKPR01000261.1 GCA_007119455.1 Candidatus Brevefilum sp.
ACATGATGCCCCTGACGCAATAAACGGTTACTCAATGCCACACCTAAAAACCCGGCCCCACCGGTGATCAGATAATTCATGGGTTTTAAGCCTCTCGATTAATTGGTTGTAATATCATAGCATAGTTGTGAAAGAGAGGGAAATGGAGTCAGACGATGGTCGCCGAGGGCAGCTTTTCTGCAAGCCGGGCCGGGGTATCGGTGGTCAACGCATCAATGCCGTGCTCCACCATGACCTTGGCCAGGCTTACCTGCTGGGGTTGGTCAACATCAATCGTCCAGCCATCCACCCGAGAGCCGTGCTGGTGAAGAAAATCAATCCAGTCAAAACCGGCATCCAGCGCCAAACCGAGAAGTTCAGCCCGGATAAACCATTCGCAGCCTGCCGGTACCTGGACCAGGAGTGCGGCTGCCCGGGCAGCAAAATAATCGCCCAGGGGGCCCCATTGATAGGCCGACAGCGGGTGATCGTCCAGGAACCCATAAGCCCCAATCCGGAATGGGGGGATCTGCTCACTGCGAGGCTCATCAACAACGATATCCAGGTAGAGCAGGGGGTCAAAACCGAGGGCCAGGTCGGGCATCGATTTTGCAAGGGAGCGCACGGCCCAATCGGCCACCGAAGTCACCTGCACCTGTTCGCTGCAGGGTACGAGTAAGTCCAGGAATTCTCGCAAAACGGACTGGGTGAGGGGCGCGTAGGGTTTGAGATCCAGTTGTAAACGGCTGACATCCGGGTACTCGCTGAGAAGGTCCAGCGCTTCATCGAGGAAACCAACCGGTTCAGTCGTGGCCTTTCCAGCCACCACATAGTGCAGGTCTTTGATCTGATCCCGGCTCATCCGGGTGGCCTGGCCCTGACCGTCCGTGTCGGCTTCAAGGTCCTGATCGTGCAGCAATGCAAAACTGCCATCCGCCAGGGGGATCACATCGATCTCAACCACGGCAGCACCGGCCTCAAAGCATGTCTGGATGGCGCTTAGCGAGTTGGGCGGGGCATCATGTCCGCAATGGGCGGCATGGTGTATCAGGGTGACCGGTTTTTCACGGAAGAGGGGCTTTTCGGAAAGCATGCGACCTCCTTTACTCTCGGTTTTAATGCTCAGGAGTCTATTTTAACCGTAAATTGATTAAAGATAAAGTTCGTTCGGGGGCGAGGGTCTGATTGGTTATGCACCTGATTCGGGCTGGCGAATTTCTGGGTATAATTGGGGATTGTACAGACCTCTGCACCGCATGGCTCCCGGATTTCGGGAGTGATTGATCCATCATTTTACTCAAGGAGAAATTATGATCGTAACAACCAAGAAGTTATTTGAAGCCGCCTATGGAAAATACGCCATTGGCGCCTATAACATCAATAACCTGGAACAGACTGTCGGCCTGTTTCGCGGCAACCTGCAATCCAGCGCCCCCTTCATTATTCAAATCAGCCGGGGCGCACGCTCTTACACCGACAAGGTCTTTTTAGAGGGGTTAATCCGCAGCGCCGACGAGGTCTTTCCACAGGCGATCTTCGCCGTTCACCTCGACCATGGCGATGAAGAAACCTGTATGGATTGCATCGAGTCGGGATTTTACTCCTCGGTGATGATTGATGCCAGCCATGAGGATTTCGAGACCAATATCACCATTACCAAACGGGTGACCGAGGCTGCTCATGCCAGGGGTGTGGTGGTGGAAGCAGAGCTGGGTCAATTGGGCGGTGTGGAAGAACACATCAAAGTGGATGAGGCCGACGCCAAACTGACGGACCCCAAACAGGCCAAAGAATTTGTGGAACGGACTGGGGTTGATTCCCTGGCCGTGGCGATCGGCACCAGCCATGGTGCCTTCAAATTCTCAGGCTCCCAATCCTTACACTTCGATGTGCTGGCTGAAATCCAGAAAGAGCTGCCCGGTTTCCCCCTGGTGATGCACGGCTCAAGCTCCGTCCCGCAGGAAGAGGTTGAGCGGATCAATGCCGCTGGCGGCAAGATTGAGGGCGCTAAGGGCGTCGACGCCAGCCAGTTTTCCCGGGCTGCTGAGCTGGGTGTGACCAAGATCAACATCGATACCGATGGCCGCCTGGTATGGACCCGTGTCCACCGTGAGGTTTTCCGCGATCAACCCGAAGTTTTCGACCTGCGTAAACCCGGCACGATCTTCATGCAAGCCTATGCCGATTTCATCGCCGAGAAAAATGGGCATCTGGGCAGTGAAGGCCAGCTGGAGGCCGTGCGTGAGCTCGTATCCTGAGGGAGCAGACTGATGAATCCTGTTGAGATCCGTCCTGGTGTGTTTTGGGTCGGCGTCAATGACCGTGTGACCGACCTGTTTGAGGGCCTCTGGCCCATCAGCCGCGAGGGTATTTCGTATAATTCATACCTGATCCGCGACGAAAAGACGGCTTTGATCGATCTTTCCAAAGAGGTCCTGACCGATGATTACCTGGCTCAGCTTTCCGGTGTATTGGATATCGCCAGCCTGGATTATGTGGTCATCAACCATATGGAACCGGATCACAGCGGTGTCCTGGTGCGCCTGCGGGAACTGGCACCAAACGCCATCCTCCTGGGCATGCCGAAGACTGTCCGTATGCTGAATGATTTCTATGGGATCACAGACAACATCGAACAGCTCTCCAACGGGCAGGAACTTTCTCTGGGAAAGAACACCCTGCGCTTTGTTTACACACCCTTCGTGCACTGGCCCGAAACCATGATGACCTACATGGTCGAACAGGGGGTCTTATTCCCCTGCGACGGGTTTGGCGGTTATGGTGCCCTGGACGGGGCAATTTTTGACGACACCTGTGCCGACCTGGCTTACTTCGAGGCAGAGGCCTTGCGCTACTTCACCAATATCGTGGCGGCTTACAGCAAATCTGTGTTGAGCGCGATCGGAAAATTTGCCGGGTTACCAATTGAGATGGTAGCCCCTGCCCACGGGTTGATCTGGCGCAAGGACCCCGGCCGGATCATCGAGCTTTACGAGACCTGGTCAACCTATTACCGGGAGCCGGCTGAAGTGGGGATCACGGCCCTGTTTGGCACGATGTACCGCAATACCGAACGCGCCCTCAGCGCAGCCCTGGACGGGATTGAGGCTGAAGGCGTCCCGGTGAAGGTTTATGATGTGCGCAAATCGCACGTCAGCTATATGCTTTCGGACCTGTGGACGCGGCGGGGCGTATTGGTGGCCGCGCCCACCTACGAGGGCGGCCTGTTCCCCGACATGATGAATGCCCTGGCGATGGCCGATCGCAAACATGTGGCCCACAAAACTGCGGCTTTTTTGGGCAGCAAAGCCTGGGGGGGCGGCGCTCAGAATGATTTTGAGGCCATGGCCCAGCGCATGGGCTGGGATGTGGTGGGCGGCTTTGACTTCCTCGGCGGCCCTGATGCAGGCGACCTCGACCGGGCTCGGGCCATGGGCCAGCAGCTGGCCCGCGCGATTAAAACTTAGCCACCATCAATAAGATGCCTGAAGGCAGCCCTGGGAGAGATCACCAGGGTTGTTTGGGTTAAGGCCCAATCAGATCAGCATTGAGCAAGTATTGTTGAATGGACTATAATACAACCTGACCGCGCAGACTTACCGGCGGTTGATCTGATCAAAAGACTGGAGACACCTTATGAGCGACGAGACAGGCGCAACCCGTTCAAATTTCATCACCGACATGATCGACGAGCATCTCGAACAGGGGCGGTTCGACCGGGTGCACACCCGCTTCCCACCAGAACCGAACGGCTATCTGCACATCGGCCATGCCAAGTCGATCTGCCTGAATTTCGGCATAGCCGAACAGTATGGCGGGCTGACCAACCTGCGCTTCGACGACACCAACCCCATCAAGGAAGAGGTGGAATACGTCGAATCGATCAAGGAAGACGTCCGCTGGCTGGGTTTTGACTGGGACGACCGCCTGTACTTCGCCTCGGACTATTTTGAAGAACTGTATGGTTTCGCACAACAGTTGATCCAAAAAGGGAAGGCCTTTGTATGCGATCTCTCACCGGAGGAACTGCGGGAATACCGCGGCACCCTGACCGAGCCCGGGAAGAACAGCCCCTACCGGGACAGGACGGTGGAAGAGAACCTGGATCTCTTTGAACGGATGAAGGGCGGCGAGTTCCCGGACGGCTCGCGCACCCTGCGGGCCAAAATTGACATGGGTTCGCCCAACCTGAACCTGCGCGACCCCGTGCTTTACCGCATCCTGCACGCCGAGCACCACCGTACAGGTGACGCCTGGTGCATCTACCCCATGTATGATTATGCCCACGGCCTCTCGGATTCCCTCGAGCGCATCACCCATTCGATCTGCACCCTGGAGTTTGAAGACCACCGCCCGCTATACGACTGGTTTTTGGACACCCTGGATGTATTTCATTCGCAGCAGATCGAATTTGCCCGGCTCAACCTGACCTATACCGTGATGAGCAAACGCAGGCTGCTCCAGCTTGTGCAGGAGGGGCATGTCAGCGGCTGGGATGACCCGCGCATGCCGACCCTTTCGGGTATGCGCCGGCGGGGCTACACGCCCGCGGCCATCCGCAAATTTGCCGATACGATCGGCGTCTCAAAAGCGCACAGCGTGGTGGATGTGGAGCTCCTGGAGCATGTATTGCGGGACGATCTTAATGAACGCGCCCGGCGGGTGATGGCGGTGCTC
>SKPR01000018.1 GCA_007119455.1 Candidatus Brevefilum sp.
CGTTGATGGCAATATTATAGGGGTCTACATAGCAATCCTTGCCGTGCACATGGTGGATGGCATCCCCCAGTTTGCGGATCGCCAGGATGGGATCGACGCCGTTCCAGAACAGATGGCTGGGGTCAAAATTTGCACCCAATGCCGGCCCGGCAGCATCCCGCATCGGTAGCAAGGTCTCCACGTTATAAATCAGCATGCCCGGGTGGATCTCAATCCCGATTTTAACACCGTGATCCTCGGCAAAAGCGGACGCCTCCTGCCAGTAAGGGATAGCAACCTCATCCCACTGGTAATGGAGGATTTCCAGAAAGTGCGGTGGCCAGGGGCAGGTGACCCAGTTAGGCGCTCGATCACCCGGATAGCCAGCGGGAAGTCCGGAAAAGGTGTTCACGACCGGGATCCTCATTATGTTGGCCAGCTGAACAGTCTTGCGGAAGACCCGGTCGGCCTGCCGTGAAATTTCTGGATCCGGGTGGATCGGGTTGCCGTGGCAGCTGAGGGCGCTGATGATCATCCCGCGCTCTTCCAATGCCTGATGATAAGCCTGGCGGATGGCCTCATCCGCAAGCAATTGCTCCAGGTCAAGATGCGGGGCCGGAGCCATGACGCCGGTGCCCAGTTCGACGGCCGTGATCCCCATGGCATTGACTTTGTCGAGCATCTCAATAAAGGTGAGTTGGCTGAAGAGGGCGGTCAGAACGCCGATGCGCATAGTGTGCTCCTTTAAGGTATGGTTTTTCCAAAGTAATTGACGGGCTGCCCCTGGGTTTCGGTCTGGCAGGTGAAAACATTCCCGGCCAGGGGCTGGTCTTCGAGTTCCTGGTCTGAAAGTCCCGTCCGGGCGGTCGTGATAAAGAGCTGGTCCAAATCCGGGCCGCCAAAACAGCACGAGGTGACCCGAGCCGCCGGCACTTCGACCCGCAAGCAAGCCTGTCCATTAGGGTCATACCGGATGATGCCCCAGCCATCCCATTGCGCACTCCAGATATAGCCTTCGGTATCGACACAAAGGCCGTCCGGGACGGCTGCGGTTTCCTCGCGATTTGACTGAACCCAGGGCTGCTGGTTGGCGATCGCCCCGCTGGCCAGATCGTAATCAAAAACATAGATCGTGGCTGTGAGTGAATCGGTGTAGTACATGCGCTTGCGGTCCGGGCTCCATCCCAGTCCGTTGGAGATGCCGATCCCATCCAGGAGGGTATGCTGACCGCCATCGGGGTCAAGCCGGTATAAAACGCCCTGGGAGTGTTCGGTATCCATACTGCCCGCCCAGAACCGACCGCCCGGGTCGACTTTGCCATCGTTCAGGCGAACAGAAAGTCGCTCCGGTATCGGATTCCCGATCAGGTCAGGCTGGGGTTGGCCCTTTTTCCAGGTTGCGAAACCCTCACCGGTGGCCAGGATGAACCCATCATCGACAGTGAAGCCAAGAGCACTCACACCGGTTTTAAACCCGGTCTGGGTATACCCTTTGAGATCTCGTGTGGATTGGTAGAGGGATCCAGCGTGGATATCAACCCAGTACAGGCAGCCTTCGCCCGGATGCCACAGTGGGCCTTCACCCAGGTCGTTTTGGACAGCAAACAGGGGTTCGGCAGTCAGCGTTCTCATGCGTTTCCAGCCTCATTGGTGATGAGACACAGAAAGCCCAGATCTTTGTTACTTGTTGACGGTTGAATCTCGGACATAGGAGTTCTTCCTTGATTATGGGTTAAGCTGAATTATAACGCCAGTTTGTTGGTGGACATCATCAGTCAGGGCAATTGTCAGGACAAACGCAAAGTTGACGAACACTGTGAATTGTAGGGTTCGATATCTCAATATGGAAAAATACGCCGTTAAATTGAATTTAAAAAAAGCCTTCGCCTTGAGGAGAAGGTGGCGCACAGCGCCGGATGAGGTGATTAAATCACGCACACAATTAATTTAATCAAAACGAATGAATTTGCGATTGCCCTGCATCATCGGTGGGAAGGTTTCTCATCATTTCAATGGTTTCATTTATAATTCAGAAAACGAAATCGAGAAATGAGGAGCCTGATGATGATCCATACGGATTTACCCCTGATTGACCTGCACCGCCATCTGGACGGCAATCTGCGGCTTGAAACCATCCTTGAGCTGGGCCAGGAACACGGGATTGATTTGCCAGCCGATAATCTGGAAGACCTGCGCCCTCACATCCAGGTATCAGAGCCAGAAGAAGACATCATAGCCTATTTCCAGAAGTTCACCTGGATGGTCTCGGTGCTGGCTGATTATGAGGCCTGCCGCCGCGTGGCTTTTGAAAATGTGATCGATGCCAGAGCTGAGGGCATTGATTATATTGAACTGCGTTTCAGCCCGTGGTTCATGGCAGAACCCCATAACCTGGACCCGGCCGGGGTGGTGGAAGCCGTTGTGGACGGCGTCCGAACTGCCCAACGTGAAACCGAAGGAATCCGGGTCAACCTGATCGGCATTATCAGCCGCACTTACGGGGTCGAAACCGGCCATAAGGAACTGAATGCTCTGCTGACCCAGCAATCGGCCATTGCCGGATTGGACCTGGCGGGTGACGAGGCCAACTTCCCGGCCCGTCTGTTTGTGGAGCATTTCCGGAAAGCGCGAGCTGCCGGGTGGGACATCACCGTTCATGCGGGCGAGTCAGCTGGCGCTGAGAGTGTGTGGGAGGCCCTCAACCTGCTGGGCGCCAGCCGCATTGGCCATGGGCTCACCATCATGGATGACCCGGACCTGGTGGATCATATGCGCAAGCACCGAATCGGGATTGAAGCCAACCTGACCAGCAATGTGCATACCAATTCGGTCAGAAGTTATGCCGTGCACCCCCTCAAAACCTGGTTGGAAATGGGCCTGCTGGCGACGATCAATACCGATGACCCGGGCATCAGTCCGGTCACCATCCGGGACGAATTTGAGGTGGCGGCTCCAGCCGCCGGCCTGACCCTGGCCGATACCCGTCAAGCGCAATTAAATGCCCTGGAAGTTGCCTTCCTGTCAATGGACGAGAAGCAAGCTCTGTTGGACGAGAAGAAAGCAGCGGGATGATCGAGTCGTTAATCACTGGGTTATTCAATTTCGATCAATGTGAGGTTTTGACAGCATGACGATTTGGACCTGGGTTTTTGTGCTACTGCTGGCCGGCCTGGTAGGTTACCTGAGTGTGGGGGTTTATGCTGCTCTCACACTGACCAGGGTGGGCGACCACCCTCAGTATGACAATGACCCCGGTACCTTTGGTTTGGCATTTGAGACCGTGACTTTCCCAGCCCGGATTGATGGCTTGCAGATTGCGGCCTGGTTTATTCCCAACCCTGAGGGAGAAAAAGCGGTGGTGATGGTTCACGGCCGGGATGCCAGCAAGCAAAATGCCATCTCCGGCAAGTTCCCTGAGCTGGCTGCAGGGATTCACCGGATGGGATTCGCAGTCTTGATGATCGATTTGCGCGGCCATGGCGAAAGCGAAGGTGCGCGCTACACCTTTGGTGTGCATGAACGACGGGATATATTGGGGGCAGTGGACTTCCTGGCTGAGCGGGGTTACCCTCCAGAGCAGATCGGGCTGTTAGGGGTCTCACTGGGTGGGGCAGCGGTTGTTGGCGCGGCGGACAAAGAAGCGGGATTGGGGCCTTTGATCCTGGACAGCACCTTTGCGGACCTGCCTGCACTCGTGGGCGCCAACTGGCAAAAAGAAAGCGGCCTGCCGGTTTTCTTTTTGCCCGGGGTTTACCTCATGTGGCGGTTGTTGTACGGGTTTGACCTGCAGGAAGTTAAGCCAGTTGATGCCCTCAAGAGGATGCCTGCACGAAAGGTCTTGATTCTACACAGCCGGGATGATCAGACCGTGGAGGTGGGTCAGGCTTATCAGTTGAAGAAGGCCGCGACCGCGGCGGAACTGGTGCTCTTTGACGGCTGCGAGCACGCCGAGATCTACCGGGATGAGCCGGGCAGATACTGGGAGGTGGTGAGTGAGTTTGTAAGTAGTTTGGAATATGAAGGTGGGGATCAAAGGAAGACCATACAATAGATTAAAAATTGAAGAAAAAAACAACAACAAATTGTAAAAATTTTTGATTCATTCTATTATTTTTACGGTTTTTATCCGGGTGAATTTGCTGTTTGCTCATAATAATAGAAAAATTGTATTAGATTTTCGATCATTTTTTTAAGCCATCAGAAAGTACTGAGCGACACAATTGATCACCTTTTAAGATTGGGGGAAACTCTCATCATCTGCACATTAAATTTTTAAATGACAACGATATATTCTTTCTTATTTATCAGATAGCCCTACATCTGCTATAATAACATTACATTCATGACCGTATTTATGCGGCAGGAGAAACACCGCACAGAGCTTCTCACTGAATAAATCCGTCACAATTGATCGTCTGAACAACTTCTCCTTTCCTGACATCGCACACAAAAATTAAAAATCAAGCTTCTCTTATTTGATTGCTTGGAACTCCTTTTATGTGTTCTCAGATGATATTGATATTGGCATTAAACTGTCTGAAGATCTTAAGAGTAAGCATTTGACCTTATTAATGACCTGGATAAAAGAACCTTAATCATGTGATGGTTGGTAAATCTCAAGGAGGTGATGCGATTTCGGTTAGAAAACTCAAATTGTTTGATCAG